>JAGLSF010000278.1 GCA_023136305.1 Spirochaetota bacterium | reverse complement strand
CGCCAGTCCTCTTCCGAGATCTTCCATTTTTTATAATCATTTTTCTGACGCTCCTCAAAACGGCGGAGCTGCTCCTCCCTGCTGATATGAAGCCAGAACTTGAGGAGTACGGTGCCGAAATTGACCCACTGCTCCTCCATCTCGTTTATTTCGCGGAAGGCACGTTTCCACTCTCCTTCCGATGCGAATCCCTCGACACGCTCAACGAGTAACCGGCCGTACCAGGACCGGTCGAAGATCGCAATATGGCCCGCCTTGGGCATCTGCATCCAGAACCGCCAGAGGTAGTGATGTGCCTTTTCAATATCATTGGGAGCGACAACAGGAATTACTTCATAACCGCGCGGGTCCATTCGCTGCACGAGGCGCTTGATATTCCCGCCCTTCCCCGCTGCATCCCACCCTTCAAAAGCGATGATGACCGGGAGTCGTTCCACGTACACCTCGTGCTCGAGCTCCCGTATCCGTTTCTGATACTTGTTGAGCTCTTCCTGATACTCCTCTCTGATGAGGGTCAACGAGAGGTCGGTCTGACCAAGGGTTGAGGTGAGGAGCGTGTCGCCACTTCCATTTGAAGCACCCAGAACAGCCTCTCCTCCTTCCGCCTGCTCGAGCTCCATGACCTTTTTCTCCACACGACTGATGACCGTTTTAAAGACCTTTACCGTTGCGTAACGACGATCATGGGCTTCAACGAGTGTCCAGGGAGCGTACTCGGTGTCGGTTCGCGCAAGCATCTCCTCGATTGCAGTAAGATACTGATCGTACTCGCGGTGGCTGCGCCAGTCGTCATCCGTGACCTTCCAGGCGGTCGATGGATTCTTCTGAAGCTTTTTGAATCGGCTCTTTTGTTCGTCCTTGGAAATATGCAGGAAAAACTTTATAATTATGGTTCCGTCATCGGAGAGCTGCCGTTCGAATGACCTGATTTCATCAAAGGCCTTCTCCCACACCCTGCGCTTCACATGTCTATCGACACGCTCGACCAGAACTCTCCCATACCAGCTCCTGTCGAAGATCGCGATTCGTCCCTTTTCAGGCGTTTTCGTCCAGAACCGCCAGAGGAATGGGCGGAACCGTTCCTCTTCGTTTGGCGGATTGGTAGGATGGACTGTGAAACCACGCGGGTCCATGGAGATGAGCAGGCGGTTTATCATTGTTCCTTTACCCGCTGCATCCCATCCCTCGAACACGATGACTACCGGGATACCGTGATTGTGTGCCTTTCGCTGCAGCTCACCGAGCCTGTTCTTCAACCCGTCTATAACTGATTTGTACTCCTCTTTGGGAAGTTCCCTGGACAGATCGACCTTCTCGAGCATGGGCGAACCCTCCCTTTGAAACACTCCATAAAGCCCGCATCTCAGGCGTGCATTTCCAATGCTGTTTTTAAGTTTCATGATGGAAAAAATATGAAAATCATCCTACCATAAAAATCCTGTATGGGGTACACTATTGTTTTCAACCAATATTTCAACAGGAAACCAGTTCAGACATCAGTTGACGCCCACAGCGTTGCGCATCCCTGTCTTACCGCGAAATTAGAGGAGGATACCATGTCAGACAAGGCAATCGAAACACTACTCAAGGAAAACCGAGTCTTCAAGGCACCAGCATCATTTGTAAAATCAGCACATGTGAAATCTGAGAGCATATACAAGGAGGCGGAGAAGGATTTCGAGGGATTCTGGGCAAAAGCAGCAGAAAACCTGGATTGGTATAAAAAATGGGATAAAGTACTCGATTGGGACCCCCCCACTGTCAAATGGTTTGAGGGAGGTAAGATCAACGCCTCCTACAATTGCCTCGACCGCCACGTGAAAACATGGCGGAAAAACAAGGCAGCCATCATATGGGAAGGAGAGCCGGGTGAACAGCGCGTGTACACCTATCAGGATCTCTACAGGGAGGTGAACAAGTTCGCAAACGTACTCAAAACACTTGGTGTCAGTAAAGGTGACAGGGTCACCATATATCTCCCCATGATTCCTGAAATGGTCATCGCCGTACTCGCCTGTGCCCGCATCGGGGCACCCCACAGCGTCGTGTTCGGCGGGTATTCCGCCGAGTCGCTCAGCGACCGTATACAGGACGCTGAATCGAAAATACTCATAACCGCTGATGGTGGTTTCAGACGGGGAAATATCGTCCGCCTCAAGGAGAACGCAGACCGTGCCCTGGAGAAGTGCCCCTTTGTGGAGAACGTTGTTGTTATACACCGGGGGGTAATCGATTCCTCGAGAGTACCCTTCACCTCTGGAAGAGATGTCTGGTGGCACCGTCTCATGGAGTCCATGCCTCTCACCTGTCAGGCTGAGGAGATGGATGCTGAGGACATGCTGTACATACTATACACGAGCGGCACCACGGGAATCCCCAAAGGGGTCGTGCATACCACCGGCGGATACCTGGTGGGTACCAACCTGACAACCAAGTGGGTATTTGATCTCAAGGATGACGATGTGTACTGGTGCACCGCTGATGTGGGCTGGGTAACGGGGCACAGCTATATCATTTATGGTCCACTCACCAATGGCGCAACAGTGGTCATGTACGAGGGTTCCCCCGATTACCCCGATAAGGACCGGTTCTGGTCAATTGTGGAGAAGTACGGCGTGACTGTGTTCTACACTGCGCCCACAGCGATAAGGGCGTTCATGAAGTGGGGTGACAACTTTCCGGGCAGGCATGACCTCACAACGCTTCGCCTGCTTGGTACGGTGGGAGAGCCGATCAACCCGGAAGCATGGATGTGGTATTACAAGGTCATCGGCAATGAGCAGTGTCCGATCGTGGACACCTGGTGGCAGACAGAGACGGGCATGATACTGATAACCCCTCTTCCCGGTGTCACGGCGCTGAAGCCGGGCTCGGCAACGAGGCCATTTCCGAGTGTGGACGCTGAGGTTGTTGATGAGAAGGGCAACAAGACCGAAGGTGGTTATCTTGTCTTGAAAAAACCATGGCCTGCGATGCTCAGAACCATATACAAGGACCCCGAGCGATACAAGGAGCAGTACTGGAGCAAAGTGCCCGGCATGTACTTCACCGGTGACGGGTGCAAGCGCGACAGTGACGGGTACTTCTGGCTGTTAGGAAGGGTGGATGATGTGATGAATGTCGCGGGCCACCGCATCAGCACGATGGAGGTCGAGAGCGC
>JAGLSF010000277.1 GCA_023136305.1 Spirochaetota bacterium | reverse complement strand
TTCCTGAAAATAGGGACAGGCACTCCTCACCCCCGAGTATTTCATATATCCGCTTTATTAGAAATACACTCAAAGTATGTTCTATTGCGTTTGAGACGTGCTCTTGGAGGTTAAATATCCCTTCCGGGAGCCCTTCCCTTGCACGAGAAGGTATTTTCCTTGTTCTCTCGAAAGGGGATCGGCATTTCAGTACGGATATACTTATGAGAAGGGACTTTCCTGTGGCTGCCTAATACGAGTTTCTGTTAAAATTATAGCTATTCCCGAATAACCCTCACCACTTCCTCGAGAGTCGTGACTCCGTTCAATATATTCTCTATTCCGTCGTCGAGCATGGTGCGCATCCCCTTTTCGATGCACCGGTCGCGTATGTAGGCCGCATCCCTCTTTTCGATGATCATCTTCCTGACGCTCTCGTCTACCGTTATCATCTCGTATATGCCGATGCGGTCGTGGAAGCCTGTTTTCTGGCACTTGGGACATCCCTCTGCACGATACACTTCCCTGTTCTCGAAGAGTGCCGGGTCGACTCCCTCATTTACAAGAATTTCGGGATCAATTCTGGTCGGTAACTTACAGTGCGGACAGAGTACGCGCACGAGTCGCTGTGACAGAAAGGCAATCACCGTTGAGGATATGAGATAGGGCTCAATGCCCATATCGAGCAGTCGAACCACACTGCTTGCCGCATCGGTGGTGTGTACCGTGGAAAACACCAGGTGGCCTGTCATGGCTGCCTGTATGGCGATCTCAGCTGTCTCCCGGTCGCGGATTTCACCAACCATGATCACCTCCGGGTCCTGTCTGAGAATGGAGCGGAGGCCCCGTGCAAAGGTTAGGTCGATCTTGGGGTTTACCTGAATCTGGCTGATGCCCTTTATACGGTACTCGACAGGATCCTCGATGGTGATAATATTCTTGTCCGGTGTGTTTATCTCATTCATGGCGGCGTACAGGGTGGTGGTCTTCCCCGAGCCGGTGGGTCCGGAAACGATGATGATACCGTTGGGTGAGCGGAGCAGTTTCCGCGCTTTTATGATCATCTCCTCCTTCAGACCGAGCTTTGTAATATTCAGGTGGCGTTCGTCCCTGACAAGCAGGCGCATCACGACACGTTCCCCGACAACAGAGGGTATAATGGATACGCGGATGTCCACGTCAGTGGTCCCGTATTTAACCTTGATGCGGCCGTCCTGGGGAAGCCGGTTTTCCGCGATGTTCAGGTGGGCCATGATCTTCACGCGGGAGATGATTGCCTGTTGATAATTCTTTGGCGGCGACAGAACGCTGTAGAGTACGCCGTCAATGCGGTAGCGGACGGTAACGCCCTCTTCTGACGGCTCGATGTGTATGTCGCTTGCCCTGGACTTGAGTGCTTCGGTTATCATGAGGTTCACGAGTTTGATAACGGGCGCCTCATTTGCGAGATCGAGAACATCCTCGCCCGTCTCATCTATCTCACCAAGTATTTCGATATTGTCGGTTCCCTCACGAAGGTCCTCAATGACCTGGTCCGCGCTATCACCCTCCTCCCCGGCTAGCATGTCGGAGAGCTTCAAGATGTCCAGCTTCTTGGCAAGGACAAGATGTACTTTCTTGCCCGTGAACACCTTGATATTCTCGATCACGTTGAACTGAAAGGGGTCGTTGATAGCCACATGCACAGCGTCATCGTCTTCACGGAGTATGATGACATTGTAGCGCTTGATAAAAGCTCGTGAGAGATTATTTGAAATGACCATGCTCGAGCTTTTCAGCAGGTCGTCGTTGTATTCGAAACCAAGCTGAAGTGCGAGGGCCTGCATGAACTCGTCTTCGGTAATGATATTCTTTTGTAAAAGTAACTCGCCAATTCTTGCGGTATTGCTCTTCGGGCTTAAGAGAATGTTTTCCAGCTCTTCAGGGGCTATCTTCCCCATCTTTACGAGAATCTCACCCATCTCCTTCCCGAGCATTGTTTCATTTTTTATCACGATTTCACACCCTTCGTTCGACTAAGAGGAAACGTATTGCTCTTTAGATCGGACTAGCGATTTAACTCTACTTTCAATGTACCATACAGGGCTGTACTTTGTAATGATATTTAATTGCTCATGGGCCCTATCATTGAGGTATCTTGTGTTCTGTTCGGGAATCTCATACCCTATTCGGGCATTTCAATCTTGTTTCCCCGCTTCCAGTCCTGTTCGAGCTCTGCCTGGGCTTCCCTTCGCTCCTCTGTGGCCTCTGCGATTTTATCGTCATCGGTGATAATGGTCGGTGTGATGAACACCATCAAATTGGTCCGAAGCTTCTGTTTCTTCGTTCTCCTGAAGAAGAGGCCGAGAAGGGGAATGTCCCCGAGAATGGGCACCTTCCGCTCCACGAATTGGGTGTCGTCACGGATAAGACCACCGATCACGATGGTTCGAGAATTCTTTACAGTGACTTTGGAGGTAATCTCTCGGTTGAATACGGAAGGGCTGGCCAGTTCCCGGGTCTCCTCTATGATCTTCTGGATCGTCTGATTGATGTCCATAGTGATGTAGCCCTTCTCGTTGATGTGGGGTGTCAGCTTGAGCATTATGCCTACATCGCGGTACTCGATGGTCTCAATGACGTTGTTTTGGTCGTCCACCCGGGAGCCGGTTACAAAGGGTATCTGTTCTGTTATATTTATGATGGCCTCGTGATTATTGAGGGTGACAATCTGTGGGGTTGACAGGATCTTGATGTTCGTATTTTCACGGCTTGCAGCCAGTATGGCGTACATGTCGAAATCACCCTTGAGAAGGCCAATGGCCAGGCCTGGAACACCGCCCGTTTGAATGCTTTCCTGCGCAATGCCGGAGTTGAATGCCACAATGCCGTCTGCACCGTGGCCTGTATCGATGATTGCACGCAAATCGAAACCCAGGTCCTGATCGTCCTGCAGATCGATCTCCACAATCATTGCCTCGACGAGCACCTGCTGTCGCTTCTTGTCAAGCTGCTTGATGATGCGCTCGATCTTCTCCCAATCCTGGGGAGCGCTGATGACGATGAGGGAGTTTGTTTCCACGTTTGCAACGACCCTGAAACGCTCCCGAAAGAAACCCGCCTCCGGAGTCGCCGCCTGCTTCTGATCCTTACGAGCAGGAATGCCGCTCGACATGCTCTGCAGGGTCTGAGACATGGTGGTTGCGTCAGAGTTTTCCAAATGATAGATATG
>JAGLSF010000276.1 GCA_023136305.1 Spirochaetota bacterium | reverse complement strand
GCATGCGTGATAAAGTGGAGCGGATCAGGACGATCTCAGATACGCTCGGCAAGGATTTAGCTCTCGACAAGGAGACGGCATCTGAAGTGGATATGATTGTGCGGCTATGTAAAAATGACCTGGTCACACTCATGGTCGGTGAGTTTCCGCAGCTTCAGGGAACCATGGGCTACTACTACGCCCTGTCATCAGGGCATGGGGAGCGTGTTGCACTGGGTATCAAGGAGCATTACTACCCGCGCTTTGCAGGTGACGATCTGCCCATGGCCGTTGAAGGCGCTCTGGTCGGGATAGCCGACCGCCTCGACACGATTATGGCCATTTTTTCCATCGGGCTGAGGCCAAAGGGATCAAAGGATCCCTTCGCACTTCGGCGTAAGGTTCTGGCCATCATCAGGATTATCATAGGTCTCAAGCTTCACTTCTCTATCCGAAAACTCATTGAGGATTCTGTCGGACTCTATAGGATGCATGACCCTGCCGCAGTCAGGGCAGATTTGGAGCAGTTCTTCCACAACCGCATCAAATCGATATTTGCTGAATTCGGTTTCTCCTACGATGAGATCGATGCATCTCTGGCGAATGTGCTGGACGACATGTATGAGGCCTACAGACGTGTTGAGGCACTTCACAAACTGAGGGGTAATGAGGACTTCGAGCATCTGCTTATCTCCTTCAGGCGCATGAGCAACATCATTGAGGAGGGCGGCAGGTTCAGCTTTTACGAGTCTTTGCTTGCGGAGAAGGAGGAGAAGGCACTGCACAGCCATTTCCAGTCCATGCGTGAGGGTATAGTGGGGAGTATCGAAAAAAAGGACTACGGTGAGGTTTATCGGATCCTGTCGACCTTCAAACCCTATGTGGACAGCTTCTTCGACAATGTACTCGTCATGGACGAGAATATGGAGCTCCGAAAGAACAGGCTCGGGCTCCTGCAATCCATTATTGTCGTCTTTTCCGATATTATAGACTTCTCAAAGATCGTCCAGCCAGGTGAGTAAATCTTGACCGACTCCGGCACACGGTGTTATTTTTATTCCCGAGAAATGCCCTTCTCTCTTCAAAAGTAATACTCAATTAACGCAAAATTAGTAAATCACTCATATATTCAGTGTAGAGGATGTCGAACATCAGGTCCACGAGGGACATATAAAAGATTTGGAGGAAGAGGAAATGGCGAACGAGAAGTTTGTGTACTTCTTCGGAGGCGGAAAAGCTGAGGGACGCGCCGATATGAAGGAGAAGCTCGGAGGGAAGGGCGCAAACCTGGCTGAGATGACCAGTCTTGATATCCCTGTGCCACCCGGTTTTACCATAAGCACGACAGTCTGCGATATGTACTATAAGAATGACAGGCAGTACCCCAAGGGCCTGACAGAAGAGGTTGAAAATACCCTTCAGAAACTCGAGAGTTTGATGGGCAAGAAGCTCGGTGACCCGAAGAATCCCCTGCTGGTTTCAGTACGGTCCGGCGCGGCCTTGTCCATGCCCGGCATGATGGACACGGTACTCAATCTCGGCATCAATGATGATTCGCTACATGGACTCGAGGCGATGACGGGAAACAGGAGATTTGCCTGGGATGCCTACCGCAGGTTCATTCAGATGTTCGGGAACGTGGTGATGGGGATCGATCCTAAAGAGTTCGAGCATCTACTCGAAGCCCGGAAGAGTAAGAAGGGTGTCAAACTGGACACGGACCTCGATGCCGATGATCTCATGGCTGTGGTTGAGGCATACAAGAAACTGTTCAAGGAAAAAACGGGAGAAGAGTTCCCGCTGGACCCCCGCAAACAGCTCTGGAAATCCATCGATGCGGTTTTCGGTTCCTGGAACAACTATCGGGCCATCAAATACAGACAGATCAATGATATCACGGGGCTGCTCGGAACAGCGGTAAACGTACAGACCATGGTTTTTGGTAATGCAGGCGAGGATTCAGGAACCGGTGTCTGTTTTTCCCGTGACCCCTCCACCGGTGAAAATATCTTCTACGGCGAGTACCTGATGAATGCACAGGGTGAGGACGTGGTTGCCGGTATTCGCACACCCGAATCGCTCGATGAGATGGAAAAGCATCTTCCCGACAAGTACAGACAGCTCGTGAAGTTCAAGGACACACTGGAGCGGCATTACAGGGACATGCAGGACATGGAATTCACCATTGAAAAGGGCACATTGTACATGCTCCAGACGAGAACGGGTAAACGTACAACCCAGTCTGCAATCAAGATTGCAGTGGACATGGTGAAGGAGGGTCTGATCGATAAGGAAACAGCGATTATGCGTATTTCTCCCGATCAGCTCGATCAACTCCTCCACCCGATGATAGACCCCAATGAGAAGGTGAAGGCGATCGCCAAGGGCCTTCCCGCTTCACCGGGGGCTGCCGTGGGACAGATCGTGTTTACGGCCCATGAAGCGGAGGAGGAGGCTGCGAAGGGTAAGGACGTCATTCTCGTCCGCATCGAGACATCGCCTGAGGATATCGGTGGTATGAATGTGGCTAAGGGAATTCTCACTGCACGGGGCGGCATGACATCCCACGCTGCCGTTGTGGCACGGGGTATGGGTAAGTGCTGTGTTGCAGGCTGCGGAGACGTACACATCACCAATGATACTGCATGCGACATCGCAGGGGTTCATTTCAAGGCCGGTGACTGGATAACCCTGAATGGTACCACCGGTGAAGTCATAGAGGGCAAGGTTTCCTTGGTGGAACCTGAACAAACAGGCGATTTTGCAGAGATCATGACATGGGCGGATGCGTTGCGAACGATCAAGGTCCGGGCCAATGCAGACACACCCGGTGACGCACAGAACGCGCGCAAGCTTGGCGCTGAGGGCATTGGACTCTGCAGGACCGAACATATGTTTTTTGAGGGTGACCGCATCGATTCGGTGCGGGAGATGATACTTGCAGAGGACGAGGCAGGCAGGAGGAAAGCCCTTGCCAGGCTCCTTCCCATGCAGCAGGGAGATTTTGAAGGAATCTTCGAGGTCATGGGGGATCTTCCCGTGACGATCAGGCTGCTCGATCCGCCCCTGCACGAATTCCTCCCTCACGAGGATGATGATATCGCCGAGCTTGCCGGCAAGATGGGAGTCGACGCCGGCGTGATCGCCGAAAAGGTCGCGTTCCTCAAGGAGGCCAATCCGATGCTCGGCCACAGGGGGTGCAGGCTTGGCGTCACATATCCAGAGATCTACGAGATGCAGGTAA
>JAGLSF010000275.1 GCA_023136305.1 Spirochaetota bacterium | reverse complement strand
GCTCTCCTGCTGTCCCCCATCACCGGGGACCAGAAAAGCAAAAGCATACAAAGAACGAGCAGGACAGAACGTTTACGGGTATTCATGCAAAATCCCTCACCATTTCCCATGTACACAACCATTCGATCTCATACTTCCGGCAACTGGCAGCCCTGGTATACCACGCTATTTGTCCCAGAAGGAGGCGTTCAGTTCCGGCTTCCTCAACATCTCCACAACCATGACAAACCATGCCGTGGACGCCACGCTGGGATCGATGGAAAACTGATAGGGTATCTCCACCGTTGCATACCGCATGCCGCCCACAACACTGAGGGGCAGCATGGCCTCGACAATTCCCATCGCCTTCTCAGCTTGACCGCTTTTTATGTGTGCGGCAGCCACACCGAGGCTTCCCTCAACCCATACAATATCCATGTCTCGCCACCGCTTGTCAGGATCATCGGGGTAGAAATAGGCATTGACTTCCTCTTCCTCGAACACCCGTTCCGCGTAGTAGGGCCTGTAGCCCCAAACACCCTCAGACTGGCTGCGGAAGTTCCGCTCAATAGCTTCCAGGCACCGTCTCGCCTTACCGCGTTCACCAATGCTGCTCATGAAAATTGATGCCCAGGACGCACCGTCCAGGGGAAACGCATTGTCCACCGCCTGATCGCCCTTGATACCTCGTATGAGCTGTCCCCTGTCGTTCCGCCAGAGCGTGAGAAGGCCCTTTCCGATTTCCTCCGACGCCCTTCTGTACCGTTCACCCCCCGTAAGACGACCCAGGTCCCGGAGAAAGTAGTAGGCGTCGATGTTGTGCTCCATACTCACCCAGGTTATCTCGTCGCTGCGGTACTGTTCCAGAAGGTTATTTTCCTTTTCGTCAACCACGAGCTGATAGGTCCCCAGCCCTCCCGTGACGAGACCATGACGCAGGTCCCGGCGATCATGCACCTGACGGGCAAGAACCCACTCCCCTATCTGCTCTGCCATATCGAGAAGGTCCTGTGCCAGCAAATCCTCCTCCAGGAAGAACTCATCCTCCTGAGCGCGGACTCCCAGATAGAAGACCGCGGCATACCCGATCCAGCACACAGCTCCGGTACGGATAATCGCCCCCTCGTTGTCTCCCTCATTCGGCCAGCTATTCACAGTGTTATAGGCAAACCAGAAACTCCCATCATCACGCATGATCCTCTGCAGCGCGGTGAGGATGAGCTCGGCCTCCTGATAGGCTCCCGCCATGGTCAGCGCAATGACAGCAAGCGCATTATCATAGGAGAAGGAACGGCTGTATATGTATTGAAAGGCCGGATGATTTTCCGGGATCCGATAACTGATGACGAGCCGCCTCCTTGCAGGGTTCGGCTCCTGAACGATTGTATTGGGCACAATCTGTTCTTTCAGCCACCTGATTGCCTCTCTCTCAACCTGCAGCACCTCGTCTCCCAGCACAAGATTGTTGCCGGGCAGCTGTTCATTTGCCGCAACATATACCGGCAGGAAACAGAAAAGGACAAGGGCAGCCACAGTGCTCACGAGCACAGCACTCTTCAGAATCACCTCTTCCACACTCCTTCAGGGATCAAAAGTATGCAGAGAACATACCCATCTTTTCTTATTGGGAATTGCCTTTTTTAAGATAATCATCTCCACAGAAAATTCTATACCCACTGAGGGCTCTTTTCCAGTTATACCGCATACATTTTGATGTGCACAATGCATGCAAATGGCTTCTGGGGATATTTTCGACACTTTGATATCAAGCCTCAAACCGTGTACCGATAATTGAAATGGACAGAAAAAAGGATTACACTAGGCATGACGGTACATAACCGAACACCTCAGGAGTGACTGTACATGCGAAACAGGACTTTCATAGTGCTACTCTTCATGGTGCTGCTGATACCCCTTCACCTTTTCGCACAGGAAGCTGAGCAGCATGCCGACGAAATCGATCGTCTCATTGACCGGGGTATTCAGTACGAGTGGGAGAACAAGCTCCAGCAGGCAATTGACACCTACCGTCAGGTCATCATACTTGATCCGGAAAACGTGCTCGTGCGGATTCGGCTGGCAAAGGTGCTGAGCTGGACCAATCAGTACGATGAGGCGCTTAACATCCTCGACGAGGTGCTGGCCCAGGAGCCGGAGCAGCCGGAGGCACTGTTCCGTAAGGCGCAGATCGTGAGCTGGCAGGGAAGGTTTGAGGAGTCGATCGAACTGTACGAGGCCTATCTCGAACAGGAGCCCAGTCATCCCGAAGGCCTCATGGGGCTGGCTCGGGTCTATTTCTGGTCGGGACAGAACGAGCGTGCAATCGAGTACTTCGGCATGGCGATCGAGGCGGGTGCCTATGAGGTGGATGCGCGAATCAACATGGCAAAGGTCTACCTGGCTCTGGGAAACAACGATCAGGCCGAACTGGAGCTGCAGACTGTGCTGGCCATCAATCCCGAGCATGAGGAGGCCAAGCGCCTCCTGGAGGGGATTCCGAAACTCTGGAAGTACGAGTATGTACCGCTTGGATTCATCCTGTCCATATATCCCGACAGTTCACTGGGATACAATTTTTCGACCTCATTCATATACCATCATAGGCAGCGATGGGATTTCATTGCTGCCTACGAGCTGGAATACATAAGCAGCAAATTCGATCACACCCTCATATTCACCACTGTCTACATGGGTGTGCCGAATCTCTACCTGCTTGCAGGGGGAGAGGTGACGCCGCAGGCCAACTTCTCACCCACAGGCACGGTAAAACTTGCCGTAAACTACGCCTTCGGAAACTTTATCGGGGCCGGTATTGGCTTTAGAACTGATTTCTTCGGCGATGCGCCCCTGTCGTCCATACAGAACGAAAACCTGTACGAGATACGGCCCGAGATATCCAAGTATTTCGGGGACATAAGCCACGTAACACTTTCGTACAGCCACTTCATCCTTTCAAATGGCTACGATACCTGGAGAATCGGCATCGGGATGACGCTGGATTACTACAAGAATAATGCACTCTTTGCGGGTCTGGCGTACGGTGGAAGCGTGGAGATACAGGACGAAAACAGACGGGTCCTTGAGTTTGATCTGGGCATCGGCTACAGGGTCACGAGAAGGCTCGACCTTGGCCTCTCCTACGCATATATCGACACGCAGTACGGCCAGACCCATCAGATTGGTTTTCGTCCGGTACTCAGATGGTAATGCTCGATTTTCTCACATCCATCCGATCAATTACCTATA
>JAGLSF010000274.1 GCA_023136305.1 Spirochaetota bacterium | reverse complement strand
GGCCTCGGCGGCAGGGATTTATCCAGAGAGGTGGAGGCCATGAGCATGCTCCAGGCAATCGAGGCGCTGGAGTATGATACCGAGACTCGGGTGATACTGCTCATTTCCAAGCCTCCAGAGCTGGAGGTTGCAAATCTCATCTTCGACACGGTGAGGAGGAAGAAAAAGGAGTATATCATCACCTTTCTGAAGGGAGATCCTGAAGAGGCCGGCAGGCGGGGTCTTCACTTTGCATCGGGACTGGAGGAGGCAGTTCATCAGGCCATCGCCGTACATGAAAAGAGGCCGTATACCTTCCGGCCCTTCACCACAGATCTCGAAGGGTTGGTTAAACGAGCGGAAGAGGAGCGCATGAAACTGGGAAAAAGCGACTGCATGCGCGGGCTCTTTTCCGGAGGTACACTCGCCGACGAGGCTCTGCTGATACTGAGCAGGGAGGTAGGAGATATACACTCGAACATTCCGCTGGAAGAGCGGCTTAGGTTGGCCGACAGTTTTAAAAGCCACGGCAACACGGTGGTGGACCTGGGTGAGGACGAGTTTACCAGAGGAAGGCCGCATCCGATGATCGATTACACACTGCGCTGTGACCGCCTGGGACAGGAAGCCCGCGATCCCTCCTGTGGGATCATCCTTCTCGATGTGGTTCTCGGTTACGGTGCGCATCCGGACCCGGCTTCGGTACTTCTACCTGCCATTCAAGATGCTCAGGCCGCTGCCGAAGTCGAAGACCGCTATATCTGCTTTGTTGCCTATATATGCGGTACTGAGGGAGACCCCCAGCACTACGACCGGCAGAAGGCGGCCCTCGAAGAGCAGGGTGTCATCCTTATGCCCTCAAATGCGCAGGCAGCACGGTTTGTAGGCCTCATGCTGAAAGGAGGGTCATACTGAGATGAAGAGCATAGGTGAACTGTTTACCTCCCGGTTACAGGTTGTCAATCTCGGGTTGGAATCCTTTGCAGAATCAATTCGCATCCAGGGAGTGCCCGTACAGCACGTTGACTGGAGACCACCTGCCGGCGGTGACCCCCGAATCATTCAGCTACTGGACTCATTGAGTGTACCATCCATACAAAAACAGGTCGAAGATGCAAACCATGAAGCTGTCAACAGGATCATCGATGCACAGCCCGTCCTTGTCGATGTCCGACAGGCCAGGGATGTCATACCGGGTATGCACAGGGAGCTGATCCTGCACGCCGGTCCACCGGTGGCATGGGATAGGATGTGCGGGCCGGTCAGAGGGGCGATAATGGGGGCCCTCATCTACGAGGGCCTTGCCCGGGACGTCGAGGAGGCGGAAAAACTCGCCTCATCCGGCAAGATTCCCTTCGATCCCTGTCATCACCATCGAACCGTGGGGCCCATGGCCGGAGTGGTATCAGCGTCCATGCATGTCTATGTAATAAAAAACGAGAAGCATGGGAATAAAGCCTACTGTACCCTGAATGAGGGGCTGGGAAAGGTACTCCGCTTCGGTGCATACGGTGCCGATGTCACCCAACGACTCACATGGATGGAACAGGTCCTGGCTCCCGCGCTCAGGATGGCCGTACATGAGGCAGGGAGGAGGGAAGGCGGAATCAACATCAAGGATATAACCGCCCGGGCACTCATGATGGGGGATGAGTGCCACAACAGAAATGTGGCTGCCACTTCCCTGTTCATTAAAGCGCTCATTCCCTATCTCCTGGAAAGCGATCTGAAAAGAGAAACCGTACAGGAAGTGATAGCCTTCCTCACAGCCAACGACCACACCTTTCTCAACCTTTCCATGGCGGCCTGCAAGGCATCCACGGATCCCATTGTTGGAATCAGGAACAGCTCCATCGTATCAACCATGGCTCGTAACGGTACTGAGCTGGGTATACGCGTGGCGGGATTGGGTGACAGATGGTACACCGCACCTGCCGGCATGCCGAAGGGGCTCTACTTTGCCGGATTCAGTGAGCAGGACTCCTGCCTCGACCTGGGGGACAGCACTGTCTCCGAGGTGGCCGGCATTGGCGGATTTGCCATGGCCGCGGCACCAGCCATCGTCAAGTTCGTCGGTGGAACGGCAGTCGATGCCCTTCGATACACCAACGAGATGTACGACATCTGCTTCTCAGAGCACAGGAGCTATCTCATACCAGCACTGGATTTCAGGGGAACACCGGTGGGAATGGATATACGGCTCATCAACGAACAGGCCATTCTTCCCTTTATCAATACAGGTATAGCCCATAAAGACCCGGGTATCGGCCAGATAGGTGCCGGCATACTCAGGGCACCCCGTGAGTGTTTTGCACAGGCCCTTGAAGATTTCAGCGGCCTGTTCAAAGAAAGGTAATCTAAAAAAACTTCCAAAGGAGCATCCGATGAAAAGTGAATCATTTCTCAAGTTCATGAACAGGGTGAAGGTCTACGATCTCACCATGCCCCTGAGCGTTCACACGCCGCCCTGGCCCAGTTACATGCCGCTACAGATCCAATACTTCAAACGCATAGCCGGGTGTTACGGCGGTGGTATGGGCGCCAACGGCCAGATCATTAAGACGAGCAATCACGTGAGCACCCACATGGATGGAGAGATCCACTTCTACGGGAAAGGGCGCCCCATTGGAGAGGTGCCGATCGAAGAGTGGCTCGGTGAGGGTGTGGTCGTGGATATCTCAGACATAGTTTCCGATTACAGTCTCTATTCATCCGAGATGCTGATGAGTAAAGCCGACATCCGGAAGGGAGACATTCTCATTATCAATACCGGCTATCACCGCTTTGACTGGACCCATGAGGAGGCCGACGAGCTCAGATACATGGTGTGCCACCCAGGACCGAATCCTGAATTCGACCACTGGTGCGCTGAGATGAAGTTCAAGTGGATTGGCGTGGACTGCGGCAGCGCCGATCATCCCATGAACACCATCATACGAAAGTGGCACCCATCCCACTTCGCCCGTGCTGAGGAGAAGCTCATGAAGGAACACGGCAAGGAGTGGGACGAGATGTTTCCCCAGGATTACTTCTACCAGGTGATGCACATCAAACTTTTCCCGAAACACATCGTGCATGCCGAAGCGATAGGGGGTGATATCGACAGGGTATCCAACAGAAGGCTCTGGATTGGGGCCTTCCCCTGGCGGGCAGTGGAGATGGAGTCCTGTATTTGCCGCATACTCGCATTCGCTGAGCCCGATGGCGACTGAGCGAAACGAATGAGTCCCTTCAGGGAGAGTGCCCGTGGT
>JAGLSF010000273.1 GCA_023136305.1 Spirochaetota bacterium | reverse complement strand
TTCCCAGGTTAGCGGTGATGTTGGTGATAACTGGCAGATAAAGGGGGGCCTGAAGCCCAAGTCGCTCCTTCCGGTAACGACACGGGCAATATCGAAAATTGGCTTCACCACTTCCGCCCTTTCTGGGGAAAAGAAGACCGGTTTATCCGTATTGCTGAAAGCAGCCTCTACGGCGTGAATAAGGGTGGATTCAGGCTGGACGTCCTGCGGCATTGCCTCTATACCGATGACATCGATGTCTTGAAGATAATCTGAGAGAAGGGCAAATTTACCCACGTCTTTCTTGGTAGCATTTCTCCTTTCCCTGCTCCCGTGTTCCAAAACATAGATAGCGTTGTGTCCGCTCGCAGTGTAGCTTTTACCTGTACCGAGTTCAGCACAGAGGGTTCCTCCCCTATTGTACAGCTCTATTTTTTCAGGCGCAGTGGCAACATGTTTCTCAACGATTCCGCGGGGAAACCTAACTATGCCGTTATTTACATCAGTGTCCAGCCCGCATTCACGGCTTATTTTCAGGACCTTTTCGCTGAATATGGAGAGCCCGGTGTTTTCAAGTATCTTCAGGGAATTCTCATGAATCCTGACGAGCTCATCCTCACTGAGGATTTTCACCCGCTCTATCTTTTCCATACCGGCTCCTTTCACGGTCATGGGAGTGTGCCCTAGGGGTTCTCCATTAAGGCACAGTGCCGCCTTAATTAGTGCGTGGTGGCAAAGTCGCATTTTCACTGAATGTAATCATTGTCATAACAATAAACACTTGCAAGACAATAAGCTAAGCACTAATGATTGAACTGGTGGATAATTCGTAAGAATTATTCACCAGGAACTAATTACCTGCAGCACCTGGAAACAGATGACACCGCACCTGGTGGTTTTCCTCCGGCGTCACTATGTTGGGATCGATTCTGGAGCAGATCTCCATTTTGCTGGGGCATCGCAGGTGAAAACTGCATCCCGGAGGAATATTGACAGGCGACGGGATCTCACCGGTAGACACGATCTTTTTAGGCTTCAACTCCTCTTCCTGTTCCGATACAACCGGAATGGAAGAGAGGAGCATTTGCGTATAGGGATGCAGGGGCCTGCTGAAAAACTCGGCCGTGGGAGCGATCTCGCAGATCTTTCCCAGATACATGATGGCCACCCTGGAGGCCATGTTCCGCATCAGGCTCAGATCATGGGTGATGAACATGTAGGTGAGATTGAGTTCCTTCTGCAGCTCCATCAGTTTGTTTATAATCTTTGCCTGTACCGACACATCCAATGCGGATGTGGGTTCGTCGAGCACGATAAAGGAGGGGTCCGTTGCCAGGGCTCGGGCAATGGCAATCATCTGGCGCTCTCCCCCCCCGATGGCAGGCGGTGACTTGTACATGAAATCAACGGGGAGCTCCACCAATTCCATCAGTTTTGCTACACGGTCCACACGCTCCTTCTTCGATACCGTATCATGCACCCGGAGAGGAAGTTCGAGGATCTGTCGGATCGTACGCCGGGGATTCAGCGAAGATCCGGGGTCCTGGAACACGATCTGTATGTCCTGTTTCAGTGCTTTCGACCGCTTCTTGAGCGCGCCTGTGATGTCCTGGTCCTTGAATACAAGCTCACCGGAGGTAGCAGGATAGATCCCCATGACCGTGTAGGCAACGGTGCTTTTCCCTGAACCCGATTCTCCCACAAGCCCGAGCGTCTCCTGCTCGCTGATCGTAAAGCTCACCCCGTCGGCGGCTCGTACGATCCCCCGCTTGGTGTGGAAATGTTTTTTCAGATTGTGTGCCCTGACAACTATGCTGTCCATAAATCCTATTCCCTGTATAAAAAGCAAGCAGTCTTGTGATTGTCACCGCAATTAAAATAGATCGGCTTCTCTTTCCTGCAAACATCCATTACTGCAGCACACCGGGGATGAAACCTGCATCCAGAAGGGGGGTTCAGGTATTCGGGTATACGGCCTGCAATGCCGGCTGCAATCCCCTCACCGGTAAGCTTCGGCACCGCTGCCATCAGTCCCTTGGTGTAGGGATGAAGGGGGTTTTTGAACAGCTCGGCAGTGTCCGCAGTCTCCACCATAACACCGGCATACATGACGTACACCCGCTCCGTCCACTCCCGGACCAGTCCCAGTGAATGGGTAATGAGTATTGTGGAGGTACCCTTTTCCTGAATCAGAGTGCCCAGGAGCCGCAGGACCTGGTCCTGTATGGTTACATCGAGTGATGTGGTCGGTTCGTCTGCGACCAGCAGGGTCGACCGGGTCGCCAGTGCCATGGCAATACAGATACGCTGCCGCATCCCCCCGCTCAGCTGTATGGGATAATTCTCCAGTATCCGCTCTGCATCGGGCAGCCGCACTTCCTTCAACGACTGCACCGCCTTTTCCCTGATCTCCTTTCTGGTCATGCCGTCATGGAGATTGGAGTACTTGATTGCGGTCATGAGCTGGTCACCGATGGTGAAGACCGGATTCAATGCGGCAGTAGGATCCTGGAAAATCATTGAGATCTCCCGGGCATGGATCTCCCGGATCTCGTTCTTCCTCATGGTGAGAATATCCCTGCCCTTGAAGAGAATCCTTCCGCCGGTAGTCCGGGAAGGAGGTTCGGGCAGGATCTTGAGCACTGACTTGGCTGTGGTGGTCTTCCCGCATCCGGTTTCACCCACCAGGCCCACCTTTTCTCCTTCATCCATGTTGAAGTATACGCCGTTAAGTACCTTGAGGTATCCACCGTATACATTGAACCCTGCCTCCAGGTTCTCAATGTCCAGCAGTCGCTTTGCCATCAGGTTTTCTCCACATCCAGCATGTCGCGGATACCATCACCCAGGATATTGAACCCGAAAACCACAAACATGATAGCGATGGCCGGAAACACGGCGATCCACCACTGGTCCGGCATGTACTTTCCTCCGGCTGCAACCATGGTCCCCAGGTCCGGTGTAGGCGGCTGGGCGCCCAATCCAACAAAGCTCAGGGCAGAGGCCAGGAGTATGACCCATCCCATGTCCAGGCTCACCTTGGTGAACACCGGACCGTAACAGTTGGGGAGTATCTCCTTGAAGAGGATGTGAAATGTGCTTGCTCCGGTAACTTCTGCCGACTGTATGTAGAACTCGTTTTTAAGCGAGCTCGCTATGCCATACACCATCCTGCAGTACCAGGGCCACCACATGAGGGAGACCGCCATCATGGAGTTGAAGATATTGGGAGTCAATATGGCGGCAACGGCCAGAGCGAGAATCAGGGGCGGAACAGC
>JAGLSF010000272.1 GCA_023136305.1 Spirochaetota bacterium | reverse complement strand
GCAATTTCGCCCTACTGTTTCACCCCGTAGCTCAGTTTCACAACACCTTTAGAAGTGCTCACGCCATTGGGCACAATGCAGAGGAAGCCAAAGGGTTCATCGCCATCCTGCCTGAGCTGATGCTGCTCGTTGCCCTCTATGAGCACCGCATCCTGAGGGCGAAGGCCGTATTCCTTTCCCTCGAGAAAGAGCTTTCCCTGCCCCCTGAGAATGAAGATCTCATGTTCGAACTCGTGCAGATCCACAGAAGTCACCATGCCCTTCTCGAGTTCGAAGTAGCGCATCTCGAAGTTCGGCGCGCCGAACTCTTCGAGGATGAGGTACCGTATTGAAACACCCGGTTTATAGGAGCGGTTAATACCTTCTTCAGGAATCTCACTGATGTTTATTTTGTACATAGTTCCCCCTGGATGCACATCATGCGTTTGTTAGCAGGAAGATCGCACGTTCATGCACCTGCCATACAACCTACTCCTTCCTGCAATTGGATTATCAGGAAGCATAGTTTTGGTACGCTTTCAAAATGATATGGAATCACTTTAAATGCAAAGCTTTTTAGATGGGGTACAGCACATTTGCATAAAAAACCCCCGGAGAAAGGAGGAAAACCGGGGGTAACAAAGGTGTAAGAATTATAAGACTTGTACGGAGATATAAAGAATAAATTAGAATTAAGAGCTCTTTTAGCCCTTAATTAGTATTTTTTAGCGAAAGATTTCGGTTTTTCTGCTTATAAACATATTACTATATATTATTCTAGTAGACAAGTTTTTTTTCACTTTAGAGAAAACTTCGCGTTTATTCAAAATACCGCGAATTCTTGTTCTTATAACCCAAGGAGTGGGTACTTTCCTCTCCATAGCTGTGTCACTTCGACCATGGTGCGCAGAGCCATAAATCCAACGCCATTGAGGCTGTCCAGCCTCTTATTATTATAATGAAAGGAATGTTCATCTATGCTATACTGACAACAACTCTTCCTGTACATATCACTTCATATTCAAGAGCAGAGAGCTGAGCAGATGAAAGCCATCACAGTATTTCTCCTGATCATTTTACTGCCAATTGCATCCTTTTTATTCGCAGAAGATATGGATGATCACCCTCTTACCCGGGTTGATCCAGGCTTTAACTATACACTCGATCAATCTGCCAGGTTGATCGTAACGGCTGATGGAGCGTGGTATATATATTGGTATTCAAAGAGCAATACAGCTCTAAAAATCGGCGGTTCCGGGTATTCTCTCGAATGGGAATTGTTGTCCCACGAAGAAGAGTACAGAGCAGGGCCTGACCCAGCGGGATACATACTCTTAAACCGATAACAGAATACCCTGACGAATGCTGAGAGGTGCGGACGAATGAGTTTCAGTTGGTCTATTTTCATCGACCTTGGAATAATTTCCATTGCACTTCTCATTGTGACCTTAGCGAAGACGAGGATAGGATTCTTCGATCGGTACCTCATACCGAACTCGATACTGGCAGGATTTCTGCTTCTGCCCTTCTACAGCTATATTGGTCCTCTCATCAGCCTGAATACCGAAGGGTTGGGCAGCCTTGTGTACCACCTTCTGAATCTTTCGTTCATTGCCATGAGTCTTCGGACCCGGCGTTATAAAACGTCCGGCAAAGGTGTTTTCTCCATGGTCATTGCAATACTGTCGCAGTACTCTCTCCAGAGCCTTCTAGGCCTGGGTATTACGTTTCTCTTTATCTTCACCATCATCCCCAATCTCTTTCCCAGCTTCGGATTGCTCATCACCCTGGGATTTGCACTTGGCCCTGGACAGGCATTTTCAATTGGCACAGGGTGGGAAGAGTATGGGTTTTATGGTGGAGGAAGTGTTGGCCTTACCTTTGCGGCAATCGGATTTCTCTGGGCATGCTTTGGAGGTATTATTCTCATAAACAGGGCAAAACAAAAGGGCTGGATAAAAAAACGGCAAGGGGGAAATCCAGACAAAACGATCTCCCCAGGGAGCACTCAGAATAGGAATGCATCAACACAAAAACGGTTGGGATCTGTCTTCGGGTCTGGAACTATTGATCCACTGGCATATAACCTTGCCGTTGTACTCGGGATTTATCTTGTTACCTTCCTCTTTTTAAAACTGATTACCCATATGCTTTCCTTTGCAGGTGATGTGGGGATGGATTTTGCAGAGGGGCTCTGGGGCATAGCGTTTATCTTTGCCTCAGTCATTGCAGTGGGGGTAAAGAAACTTTTTTTCCTATTCGGTATAGATGCAACCATTGACAATGAACATCTCACGAGAATAGCAGGAACATCCGTGGACATCATGGTTGCAGCGGCAATCGGAGCCATTTCACTTGTCGTTTTAGTGCACTACTGGCTGCCGATTACTGTCCTTGCTGTCCTGGGTGGTGTTATCACCATGTTCTCGGTTCTCTGGCTTTCCTCCCGTATGTTCAAGGATCATATCTTCTACCGTACCATTTTAATCTACGGCGCTATGACTGGAACACTCCCCACAGGCCTTGCCCTTCTCAGGATGATTGATCATGATTTTGAGACACCTGCCTCATCAGATTATATGTATGCGGTTGGCTTAATGTTTATCTTTGCAATCCCCTTTATTATTTCAATGAACTTCCCAGCCTATGGATACACAACCGGACGTTCAATCTATTACTGGATCACCTTTCTAATCTATTTCGCCTATTTAATCTTCGTCTTCATTGCTTACAGGGTTATCGCTGGAAAAGGTGCCTTTAAAAATGCAGGTAGGATCTGGGTTGAGAAGTAGATTCCTCACAGCCTCTCATAACTCAAGTCTTAAAATTATTTGTAACATTTACCCCGATATGATATACTTATGACTCTTAAATCCAAGCAGGTAAGGTGATAAGCACCCTGCAAAAGTTTAGGATCTGACCAGTCAACGTCACATGTGAGTAGTGATCTATGCTTATTATCTGTCCGAAGTGTAAAAAAAGACACGAATTACAGAAATCGAATCAAAATATTACCATCTCCTGTGATTGCGGTGAAACCCTCACCGTTCTCCCCTGGCTCTCATACCGTCAGGTCATCAGCGAGCAGATGGAAATGAAGTGTCCATTATGCAATCGCAGCTATGACTTAACCGCCTTCAGAGATAAAACAGAAATTGCCTGCAGCTGCGGCAATCTGTTCATTGCCCAGTACGCTGATTCCAAAGACGTGGGAATCGGAAGACGGAAAACCGATCAGGAATTTTATTTGCGACAGATGGAGCTTCACGGACTGATCGATACATCCCGATTGATACAC
>JAGLSF010000271.1 GCA_023136305.1 Spirochaetota bacterium | reverse complement strand
CCTGCGAAGCGTAGACAGCGATTGCAAAAGCCGTGTTATAGAGCCCCGACAATCGTCCAAATCCCAGTGTGTGTAGGTATCCTGAACGAAACGGGCAGCACCCAGCCGGGCTCGAGCTGGGTCTTGAAGGGAACAAAATATTGAAACATCTTGACAGGGGAATCTTTTAAAATAATATAAAATGCAATTGTGGTTCATTCAGAAACAACAGTGGTGAGCACTCATTATGATCGAAAGTTAAGTTGATTATATTTTAAACAATTCTTATCAGATTTAAAGCTATCAAATACTTTCGTAAATTCGTACAAGGTTTCAAAGAGTATTTCTCAACGGAGTGCAAACATGGTCAACGTCGGTATCATCGGACTAGGAATGATGGGCGTAACACATCTGGGAATATATGCAACACGACCTGATGCTCGTATTGTAGCGGTCTGTGACAAAGATCCCGCTCGTTTGTCCGGTAAATCAGCGGTTAGTGTCAACATCGAGGGAATACCTAAAGGCAGCACCATTTCTAATGATGTCAAAAAGTACGAGGATGCTGCAGATTTAATCGCAGATCCGAACGTTCAATTAGTCGACATTTGCCTCCCGACACCTTTGCACCTTAAGTTCGCTAAATCAGCACTATCTGCAGGCAAACACGTAATGATTGAGAAACCGTTGGGTCGAACTTCCGCTGAGGCCTTCGAGATCGTCGATGCAGCGGATGCTGCGTCTGGTATTGCTATGCCTGCCATGTGTATGCGGTTTTGGCCTGGGTGGGACTGGTTAAAACAAGTAATCAACCAGAGGAAATACGGGGCCGTGCTGTCGGCACATCTGCGGAGAGTTACGTCGCATCCTGGAGGATCTTTCTATTCTGACGGCAAGGCTTGCGGCGGTGCGCTGCTGGATTTACATGTTCACGATGCCGACTTCATACAATATTGCTTTGGCATGCCAAAGGCAGTCTTTTCACGGGGCTATAGTAAAATCACCGGTCAGATAGATCATATAATCACACAATATATTTTCGATGACGTGCCGATGGTCACAGCTGAAGGTGGTTGGGCCATGGCGAACGGATTCGGTTTGGAAATACCAGCATATAAGTACTGTCCCGAGAGCAGGATTTATGAGTCCTCAATCGCACTCGATCGGTTGCTGAACTTATGAGAAGCATCTAAGGATCATCAGGTATAGGTTTTATTACTTTTTCTGAGTTCATTATAATATTTTTTTAACCAAGAAACCACAGCATCGATAGTATCCAAATAGTTATATACCCATTTCCTGATTATATTATTTTGCCACAGGAGTGGAAAATATGAAGTGCGTCATTCTGGCAAGCGGACAGGGAACGAGGCTTTTGAAAAAGGGGGATTCAAAGCCACTCATCCCACTTATAGGGATACCGCTCATTGAAAGGGTGATTTTAACGGCTCAGAGGAGCGGCATATCGGATTTTTTTGTGGTAACAGGCTACAATGGAGAGAAGGTTCGAGATTTTCTGGATGAGCTCAAACAACGAAAGAACATAAGTATAACCCATCTCATAAATGATGAATGGGAAAAGGAAAACGGCATTTCCGTATTAAAAGCGAAACCCTTTATGGATGAAAAATTCATTCTCCTGATGTGTGATCATATTTTTAATGAATCGATACTCATTACATTACAGAAAGAAATTATTGCCGATGATGAGGTGCTGCTGGCTGTTGATGTCAACACTGAGAACAATAAATTCGTCGATCTTGAGGATGTTACCAGGGTCCGAATTGAGGGTAACAGAATTGTGGACATCGGCAAGAATATCGACAGCTATAACGCCTTCGACACCGGCATCTTTCTCTGTTCACCGGCCATTTTTACCGCCATTGAGAAGAGCACACACGCTGGTGACAGCTCCCTCTCGGGGGGAATGAGGAGGCTGGCTGAGAAGGGAAAGGCAAGGAGATATGCTATACGAGAGAGCTACTGGATAGATGTGGATGATGAGAAAGCCCTGAAAAAAGCGGAGAGGCTCTTGTACAGAAACTTGAGCAAGCGCACGGATGGGATTATTGCCCGGCACATAAACCGAAAGTTTTCTAAGTTTATCTTTACACCCCTCTTTCTCAAACTCTTCAGAGGCATCACGCCAAACCAGGTGTCATTTTTAAGCTTCCTCGTCGGCCTGGCGAGCAGTTTGTTATTCTTCATTGGGCGACCAATTGCCGGAGCTCTCCTGATACAGGCCGCGAGTATCCTTGACGGGTCCGACGGTGAAATAGCGCGGTTGAAGCAGATGGAATCACCGGTCGGCAACTTCTTCGACGCCGTACTGGATCGCTACGCGGATGGTCTTATACTTGCAGGGATGTTCTACTATTCATTGATGATGATTGGAAACAGTTGGGTGCTTGGTATATTCTTGACCCCGTTCATCATCAGTATCGCGGGTGGGTTTGCCATTTTGGGCAATACAATGGTCAGTTACACCTCTGCGAAATCGGTACTGAATTTTGGCTATCGATATGCGGGTCGATGGATTGCCGCAGGAAGGGGAAGGGATATACGGCTGTTCATCCTCTTCATCGGGGGTATTTTATCCTTCCTTCACCCAGCTTTTGTGTTTCTCGCCCTCTGTGTTATTGCCGTACTCTCCAACACCATCGTGGTATGGCGTACCGTTCTTTCGTTGAACTACTCCAAAAAAGAGTACATTTTTCGAATGGTCGACAACGTACGGGCGATCATCTTCGATTTTGACGGGACATTGGTCGATTCGATGTCATTCTTGACAGACTTGGCAACCCGCCTTATGAAAGATGCTTTTCATATTACGGGGGATGAGGCGAAAAGAGTTTACCTGGAAACCTCGGGTTTGGACTTTGCGAGCCAGATGGAGCTGCTCTTTCCGGATCATCCGGCGAAGGAACGGGTAATAAGGTCCTTCGAAGCTGAGAAAGTGGAACAAATATTTTCCAAACCCCTCTTTAACGATGCCCTGCACTCATTGAAGTATTTCAGAAGCAGAGAAATAAAAACATTCATCGTGAGCGGTACAAAGGAGGAGATTCTCTCTGAATACTGCAAATTGAAAGGCCTGGAGGACAGGGTTGACGAGTATTACGGTTTCAGACCGGGATTTACAAAGAGGGAGCAGCACGCTTTAATACTTGAGAACCTGAATTTTCAGCCGGAAGAATTACTCTTTGTCGGTGATTCATTAAAGGACTACTATTTCGCAAAGGAAAAGGGCATGCAGTTTATGGGTGTTTCCGGCACTTTTCAAAAAAGAGATTTTCGAAACAGGGG
>JAGLSF010000270.1 GCA_023136305.1 Spirochaetota bacterium | reverse complement strand
AAGACCTCCCTAAACTCATAGGATACGCGACCATTGGGGAGCTTGACTGGGGTTGCCTTGAGCTCCATTCCAATTTTCATCTCCTCCGCCTTAATCTCCTGACTCAATCGTCCAAATAGCTTGAGGTTATTGCTGAATTGGACCAAGGCAATGGTATACGGGAGGTCCTGCTCAAAACCAGTGGGTGCATAGATCAATGTGGAATAGGAAATCAGTTGTCCCATGCCGGTTATCTCAAACCATTCCATTTCCGCGGAGAAACAGTTAAAACAGTCGGCCCTTGGCGGGAAAAAGGATTTCCCGCATTTCCTGCATCGGGTTCCCGACACCCTTCCTTGATCCAATAGGTCGACGAATTGGTCCACCTTGCTCTTGGAGGTGAAACTGACTGTTCCGAATCGTTCAAACCCCATCCTATCCTCTCCCCAAAATGGTTACATTGCCATAGATGCCCACACCCCCGATATTATGGACCAGACCAACCCTCGCATCCTTTACCTGCATCGGGCCGGCCTCATCTCTCAATTGCAGAACTATGGTTCTCACCTGTGATCCCCCAGTGGCCCCAATGGGATGACCCTTGGACAAGAGGCCTCCGTCGACATTGACGGGGATTTTCCCCCCAGTATAGGTCTGCCTTTCCCTGATCAGCTTGGGCCCCTCTCCCGGTTTGGCAAATCCCAGGTCTTCATAGGCCATTATCTCAGCGAAGGTAAAACAATCATGGACCTCAGCCACATCGATATCATCGGGACTAACCCCCGCCATTTCGTATGCCCCTCTGGCCGCTTCCCTGGCAACGCTCAAGCCGGTAAGCGAATCCCTGCCCGCCATGTTGAGGGGTGCCGATGCGGCTCCGAGACCAAGAATCCAGACCGGCTTTTCGGCCATCCGGGCCGCTTTTTCCCCCTTGGCCACGATGATGCAGGAGGAACCATCGGCATTGGCACAGCAATCGAATCGCTTCAGGGGGCTGGAAACGACATCCGAGGTCATGACCTGCTCCAGGGTGACCTCCTTCCGGTAGACGGCCTTTTCGTTCATTGATCCGTAGCGAGCCGCCTTGACCCGAATTAACGCTAAATCCCCCTCCGTAGTCCCGTATTTGTCGAAGTGGGCTCGGGCGTGCATGGCATAGTAGGCCGGCATCATCGTCCCGAAGGGGGCTTCCCACATGATGTCAGCCCCCCTACCCATCCTCTCCTGAGAATCCGCGGAGCTAATCTCCGACATTTTCTGAAATCCGAGGACAAGGATTACATCGTGGAGGCCCGATTTGATCAGGGAATAGGCCACTCGAAGCCCCATGCTAGTGGAAGAACACACGCTTTCGATATAGAAGGTAGGCTTGGGATTTAACCCCAGATATTCGGCCAGCACTCCCGCAGGTGTTCTCTGTTTATCGTATTCCGGAGCCGAGCAGATAATGGAGGCATCAATATCCTTTGGGGTCAGGTTTGCATCCTTCATGGCCTCCCGGTACCCCTCAAAGGCCAGCTCCCTGATGGAACCCTCATAACCCCGGACGAAGGCGCTCTGTCCGACGCCAATAATTGCCACCTCTTTCCTCATGAGATCAATCTCCTTGAACAAGAACTTGGGAAAAGAATCACAATCTCCTTAAGGCTAAATTGATTCGATGACCGTTGTCAAGGGAATTTGTGCCCGGAAATTTCGCCGGCTTCTGAAGAACCCCAGAGAACGAAAATGCAAACTTCTCTTATCTTTCGCCAAGTGAGCTAAATAGAGTGGGGGAAATTGAGGACCTGCTTTTGGTGTTATGGTTCCTAACCAATTCCGTTGATTTGCGTTTGAATTATAGGATTGATCAGGACAAGGAGGATCTCAAGAGGTTAGAAACAGTGAAGCGGACCAGGGGGGACCGGTTGAAAGGTGTGGCGCAAGTTCTTTCCGGTCAGTTAAAAAAAATTCTGTTACTGCAACGTAAAAATGTCACCCTTAATTCCAACATGAATATGTCACCCCTTTTAGGCGGCCATTTGTTTTTGCGTGAGCAGTGTGCATGGCAGTTCTCCGTATTTTGGGTGAAAGACGTGCCAGGAAGCATCTATCCACTGATTGACTTGGACTTTGGCTTTGACGAAATGTCTTCGTTGGGCGGTGGGCAGGAGTTGAATGATCTGGCCATGTACGGAGATGGTATTGTCATTGATTACGGTTCGGTGGAAGCGCTTGCACAGGATGTTGCGGATATCCACATCAGCAGGTAAGGGACGCCAGGCAGGAGAGCAATCCTCGGGCTCTACGGCGAACC
Organism: Spirochaetota bacterium; assembly: GCA_023136305.1. Taxonomy (GTDB): domain Bacteria; phylum Spirochaetota; class B62-G9; order B62-G9; family DRHN01; genus JAGLSF01. Next base: position 1,012 of record JAGLSF010000270.1, on the reverse strand, counting down.
GACGGCCATACGAGGGGATGAAGTGCTGATTGAGGTACTGGGTAGCTTGGTGGTGGTTTTGGATATCCCTGAGCCTCAGTTCAGAGACCAGGCGGTCCTGGAAGGTGCCATGGATCCTTTCTGCTCTGCCTCTGGCTTGTGGGGAGTGGGCAAAAATCAGCCGAATGCCCAGTTCATCCATGGCCCGTTCAAACTGGGTGGGTTTTGTATCGCGTTGCGATCGATGGGTACCCCCATGGCGAGTAGTGGTGAAATGGGAGGCTCGATCCAGGTACAGGGATTGTGGAAGACCGTTGGTGGTGAATACCTTCAGGCATACGTGCAGGCAGCCGTTGAGGTCTTCCTGGTCTTGGAAGAGTCCCCAGAGGGGTTTCCCTGTGGCATCGTCGGTGCACAGGATCAGTGTGCAGGGCTTGGAGCCGAACCACTGATGGGGCGAGCCATCGAGAAAAAGCATCTGTCCGGGTTGAGTTGAACGCTTTCTTCTGGTGCGGTGGGTACGTCTTTTCCGGAGTTTCCTTCCGAAACCCAGGGGCCGGAGCCAGCGTCTGAGGGTTTCTCGATTGATGTGGAGGCCTTCTTCGGTCACAAGGATCTCGGAGAGGTGGGAGAAGTTGAAATCGAAGTATGTGGTCTTGACCAGTGCGATCACCCGGTCCTTCAGCTTTGGGGGAAAGGCATGAGAGGGCTTTCGGCCTCTGTTCCCATGGAGTACCCCCAGGGGCCCCTTTTGTCTTATGCGTTTTTTCAGCCGTTGAACCTGGCGTCTGGACAGACCCAATATCTCAGCTGCGTGCTTGGTAGTCATCTTTTCTTCCAACGTAGACCGAATGATGTCGAACCGTCTCCACTGTCTCATGGTCAATGTCACCTCACCCTTCACTGGGGCACCTCCTCAACCGTGATGCCCCTTTTTACACTAATTTGCTCAGGGGGGTGACATTTTCACGTTGCACTTACGGGGTGACATAATCATAGTGCAATGACAGGAGAAAATGGCTACCGGGACCTC
>JAGLSF010000027.1 GCA_023136305.1 Spirochaetota bacterium | reverse complement strand
CTATGGGGGGATTGGTTACCTGGGCAAAGAGCTGTTTGAAGTAGTTGTAGAGAAGTTGGGGCCTGTCAGAGAGTACCGCAAGAGCAGTATCGTTTCCCATGGAACTGACGGGTTCCTGTGCATTCTCCACCATGGGTGAGATGAGCATGCGGATATCTTCCAAAGTGTACCCGAATATTTTCTGCCTCGTTTCAAGGGATTCATGCTCAAACTGTACCGGGCCCGGGACCTGAAAAAGACCCCTTAACTCGATCTTGTTCCTGTCGAGCCATCGCCTGTACTGCTGGCGGCGAGAAACCAGGGCCTTTATCTCATGATCGTAGAGTATCCTGCCCATCTTCGTATCGACCAGGATCATTCTCCCAGGACCCAGCCGGCCCTTGCGAAGCACATCTGCCGCCGATATTTCAAGAACACCGACCTCGGAAGCAAGGACAACCATACCCTTTTTCGTCACCACGTAACGTGCCGGCCGCAGGCCGTTTCTATCCAGGGCTGCGCCAATCCTGACGCCGTCCGTAAAGGCGATGGATGCCGGGCCGTCCCAGGGTTCCATGACTGCTGCGTGGTATTCGTAGAAGGCCCTCTTGTCGGCACTGATGTGATAGCGCTCACCAAAGGTTTCAGGTATCATCATCATCATTGCGTGTTGAATTGACCTGCCGCCAATCACGAGGAGCTCGAACACGTTGTCGAAAATTGCGGAATCACTTAAAGAAGGATCAATAATAGGAAAGAGCTTCTGTATCTCAGTGCCAAAGAGATCGGAGGAAAGCGTCGCCTCACGACCATTCATACGGTTGATATTTCCCCGGAGTGTATTGATTTCACCATTGTGTGCGAGAAACCTGAAGGGTTGCGCCAGAGGCCAGGATGGAAATGTGTTTGTGCTGTAGCGCTGATGAATTAGCGCGAAGGAACTTGTAAAATCCGGGTCCTTGAGATCGGGGAAGAAGTTTTCAAACTGGGGAGCGACAAACAACCCCTTGTACACAATCGTCTTACAGGAAAGGGACGGAATGTAGAAATCATCTACACCGAAGCCCTGTCTGCCCGCATTGTTCTCCATCACCTTTCTGCATATGTAGAGCTTCCGCTCCAGTGCATCACCACTCAACCCTTCGAAGGTTATGAGTATTTGCGAGATATGCGGCATCCTCTCTCTTGCCATGCTGCCGAGACATTCCGGACAGTTTGGAACGTCACGCCAGCCCAGTAGCCTGCCGCCTTCCCGTGTGACCGTTTCCTCAACGATCATTCTCGCGATCTTCCTCTGCCCTTCATCCAGGGGAAGAAAGAGCATGCCGGCCCCATAACAGCCGGGATCAGGGAGCTCGACATCCATGCCATCACACACCTTCTTGAAAAACCCATGGGGTAATTGAACAAGCATACCAGCACCGTCACCGGTTTTCTGGTCGCCGCCAACGGCACCTCGATGTACCAGATTTTTCAGAACTGTCGTGCCCTGCCTGATAATATCGTGTGTAGAAGTACCCTGAACATTCGCAACGAAGCCAACGCCGCAGCTGTCGTGTTCATGAAAGGGCTGGTAGAGACCATGCTCGGCCATTGTTCGCCGGATGTCAATTGCGGCATGACGCTTCATCGGTATTCCTCACGTACATTCTGAAAAGATATTCCTCATGCATTCTGAAAAATCGCTTACCCCCCCCTATCATAAAACTTACCTGTTGAACTACGAATATAGGGAAGAATACAAGCATCGAAAAGAGCATTCGGGGCAAGGAACATGCGCTCAGGTGAGTATAAAAGATTCAAACTCCTCGACACTGTCGAAATAGGCTATACAGTTATTTCTCATGTATTGCTGAATTTCAGGTATGCTGTGCCCCCACCCTGCAGCGGCCACCGGGATGTGTGCCGACTGGGCCATGACCACACCGGGCTTGAGGTCATCGACCACCAGCATCTCCTTCGCCGCAAGAGCGTATGTATGCATAATTCCATGAATAGGATAGAGGCTTGGTTTTCGTTTGCCCTCATCATAGTCCCAGCCAAATATGATATCCGGCATGAAAGATTCGGGACCATTGTGACTGAGATAATCCCGCTCAATTAGGGCCTTTTCGGAGTGCGAAACCACTGCCACGATCCCTCCACGTTTCCTGTATTTGATGAGCGCTTCGATAAAACCCGGGAAAAAACGTGGGGTTGAAGATGTGGTGAAGTCCCTCCAGACTTGGTACTCCTTCTCGATTTCAGCTTCGTCGAAGCGAAGCTCGTCAATCAGATACTCCATGATTCCCGGGTCGAAATTTTTCAGGAACCATCCGTCCAGACTGATGGGTTCCTGATCGGGCCTGAGAATACGCATCACCTCTACATGTGCCTGATAATGGATCGAAGCGGTGGAATCAACCGCTGTATCGTCATGGTCAAGAATTACACATTTAAACCTCAGAGACATAGCAGGGCACGCTCACTTTCCTACAGTTTTTTACTGGGTTGTTTCATGTTGATCAGCTGCACGGCAGCAATCGAGAGAGCGCCCCCTATAATGGTCGTCAGGAGAGGCGTCTCATCAAGTACAAGCCAGCTGATCAGTACGGCGATCACGGGAATGAGGAAGGTAAAAGAGCTCGCCCTCTGGCTGCCGAGTCTACTGGATGCATGAAAATAGACCGTTGCACCAAAAGAGGTGGCCACAATCGCCAGGAATGCGATATTGGCCCAGAGCGCCAGGTATTGATCGGTTGCAGGCCATAAACCATGCATAAGAGCAAGGGGAAGGCTGAGCACTGTGGCGAAGGCGAAGATATAGAAACTGAATACCATGTAGGTGAGCTTCTCCTGGATCTTCTGACTCAAAATAGTGAGGAGCGACCAGGCAAGAGGTGCGAGGAGAAAGAAGATATTTCCGCTGTCCAGAAGATCTTTATAGCTGATTTGCCATATATTGAGAATGACCGCACCGCCGACAAATCCCAGAATGAGGCCGATTATCTGAAGCTTCCGGGGACAATTCCGAAAGAAGATGGAAGTCCATCCAAGAGTCATAACCGGGTTGAGTGTGGTCACCAATACGCCGCCTGCACCCGCATACCCTATCCTGACACCCACGAGGAAGAATATGTTGTAGACAATCAGCAGAACTGACGCACACAGCAGGAGAAGAAACGTCTTTATCTCAACCTTCATGGATTCACGCTGTATGATCATGAGGGGGACCATAGACAGTACCGTGAGAAGAAACCGCCAGAAGATGATAATTTCCGGCCTAATGAGCTGTGAAGCCACTTTGCCCGATGTCCAGGAACCGCCCCAACCAATCATCGCAAATACGAGGAGAATAATCAGTGCCGTGTTGGATGAGCGTTCAGACATACTGTTAACCTTCACAGGGGTATGTAAATCCCCACTGCTTACGAATCTCATCGAGTATTTTCATGATCTCCAGGGATTCATCGAGAGGGACGATTGCACACTCAGTCTTTCCTGCCCGGATGGATTCCATAACGGCAAGCGCTTCATACTCATACCCGTTGTACCCATTCAGGGGATATTCGTGCTTCTCGGGTTTTTCACCTTCTCGAATAAGGGTGAATGCGGTCGGCTTGTACCAGGGATCGTGTACAACGATCTTTCCCTCTGTGCCATACACAATAGCATCCTTGACATCGTAGGCAATCATCGATGAAGTCACCGTTGCTATCTGTCCCCCTTTAAAACGGAGCAGACAGGCAGACTGATAATCTGCGCCTGTATCTCCGAAAAATGCGATGCCCTTGACCTCTTCGGGTGCTCCAAAGAGGTTGTACGCCCACGATATTCCGTAGGAGCCGAGATCGAGAAGTACTCCAGCACCAAGGCTGACATCATAAAAACGGTTTGTCGGATCAGCCGGTACCGTTGCGATAAAGGGTGCGATCAATCCCCGAAGCTCACCGAGCACTTTTTCCTTGAGCAGTTCGCGAATACGTACATATACCGGAAAGAAACGGGTCCACATAGCCTCCATGAGAAAGAGCTTCCGCGAGCGTGCAAGGTCAATGAGCTCTTTTGCTTCAGAGGCGTTTATGGTCAGCGCTTTTTCACAGAGTACATGTTTTCCGGCATTGAGACACAGGGATACATCCCGACGGTGGAACACACCCGGCGTACCGATATATACTATATCGATATCCGGATCGGTAGCCACCTTCTCGTAACCGGCATACCGCTTCGGGATCTGGTACCTGTCCCCGAACGCTTGGGCAGATGCAATGCTTCTGGAACCGATGGCTGCCAGTTCAGCAACTTCCGGAATGTTCTTCAATGCAGTGGCAAAACGATTGGTAATCTTACCGGTGCCGAGAATGGCCCAGCGTATACGGTCCTTCATTATCAAACTCCTTCAAGGGTGATCAATTGAGATCATGAAGAACCGGCTTCAGAAGGGGATAGAGCATACTGAAACGTCTGTACTGCTCATCGTAGGGTTTCCTGTGGGAGGGTATTGGATCCGTCACATCCTGTCCGCCAGGAATGAGTTCCATAAGCTCCGCATAGTCGCGGTATATCCCGGCTCCGATACCGGCAATCATGGCAGCACCCCTCCCCGCCTGCTCACTGTCCCGGGACAGACTGAGCGGTCTGTTCAGCACATCCGCGACAATCTGACGCCAGATCGGACTTGCCATTCCATTGCCTGCGGCAAGCATATTGCCCACAGGCACCTCGAGCTTCTCAATCGTGTCCAGGACCTGCCTGAGCGCAAATGCCACTCCCTCCATGATCGCACGTGACAGATGGGCCTGTCCATGGCGCAGTGTCAGCCCGATGAAACAGCCCCGTGCCCGGGGATCCATGAGGGGTGACCGCTCACCCGCGAGATAGGGCAAAAAGAGGACTCCCTCTGAACAGGGTGCTACACTGCCGGCTAATGCGGACAGCCGGTCGTAGGCATCGGCCTCCCCGCTCAGATCCAAAAGGTCGCGAAGCCACCGCAGCGACAGTCCAGCAGTCAGAATGGCACCCATAATATACCAGCGATTCGAGGGAGCGTGGCAGAATACATGCAGGTTGAGCTCCTCGTTCTGCACCGGCCTTTCCATGGGAATGAAAATTTGCCCACCGCTCCCCACGGTGACAGAGCCGTCGCCCGGTTCAATGAGCCCGTTTCCCACAGCCTGCGCCACCTGATCCGCACATCCCGCAGCAACAGGAATACCGGCAGGAAGTCCCAGCACCTCCGCCGCCTCTTTACGGAGCCTCCCGGCAACCTGTGCAGGTTCGAGTACCTGCGGGAACAGATTTACGGGAAGACCCACTTTGCTTATGATATCGGAAGACCATGATCTCCTGCGCACATCAAACAGGGCAGTTGAAGATGCATCGCTGGCCTCAGTTGCACTCTCACCGGTAAGCCTCAGCCTGATATAATCCTTGGGGAGCATGCAATACCGGCTTTTCTCGAGCAACTCCGGGGCATGGCGTTTTATCCAGAGCAGTGTCGGTCCCATGAAACCCACTGCCGGAGCGGTCCCGGCAGTCCCTGCGAGCATTTCTTTTCCCACCAGAGATGAAAACTCATCAACCTCTTCAATGCTTCGCTGATCAGCCCATATAATGGCAGGAGCGATAGATTCATTGTTCCCATCAACCAAAACCGTACCGTGCATCTGACCGGAGAGGCCAATTGCACTCACCGATTGGCTCACTGTACCGGCAGCCTCTCTGACAGCAGCGACTGTACCATTCCACCAGTCTTCCGTCGACTGCTCCGCCCTTCCCGGCTGGGGGGATTGAATACCATATTCCCTTCTTCCGGTGTTAAGGAGCCGACCGGTTTCATCAATGACAACGGCTTTGACGCTTGAAGTCCCGAGATCGATCCCGAGCAGACACGGTGCATTACTCATTGTTCGACGCGACCTCCACCGGTATAGAAACTCTCGCATCATGATGATCTATCGCCTTTGTCCACTGGGCGGTGCTTCTCTCAATGAGCCGCGGCCATACCTCCTGCGGGGCCTGTGAGAATACGCTTTCAGTATCTGCAGTGATGACATACCAGTCACCCCGGGCCACCTCAGAATCAAGCTGGCCTGCTGTCCACCCCGCATAACCGGCATAAGCCCTGAATTCCCCACCACCAGCCTTCTGCTTCACCATGCCGCCCAGAACGTCGAGGCTCGAGCATATATATATATCGTCGATGACTCGATAGGATTCCTCAGGCTTACTGCCTGAACGCATCAGGAGAAGAAGCTGGTCAACACCCACAGGTCCTCCCGCAAACACGGTGTCCTTCCTTCTGCGCAGAGCCTTCATTTCTGGCAAAACCTTTGAAAGCTTTACACCGGTTTGCCTGTTGATGATGAGCCCCACCGCACCCTCAGCACTGTACTCGATAAGGATAACCACTGTCTGTGAAAAGTTTGGATCAAGCAGATGCCTGCTTGCCACGAGAAACACACCCCGTCCAAGGTCTGTACTGAAGGGATTGTACTCATCGGCGAAACAATGATAGGAAGACATGCGGTGCTGCAGCAAACCCGATCCTTCCGGCCAATCAAGTGAAAGCAGGGGAAGACCGAAAATCAGTATGAGTATACCAGGAATAAGGACGGCTCGTTTTTGCGGACACACTCTCATAGCTATCCCAGTATAGCACGAACCATAATCGGAGAGGGAATATTTTTCCTTTCCCGCATAAATCTCCTATAATTTTAAACACAAACTGTCTCAGGTAAGATTGAGGAGCATGTATGAGATCGAAGAAGGACCGATGGGGACTTGCCATTTTCCTCCTGTCTCCTCTGATGATCGGTTCCCCTCTCCTTGGGTCTAGCCGCATCTCACCTGATTTGTTCAGCAACATATTGATTGCAGTCCCCTACGCTGGTACAGGTCTTTCGGTTTTTTGCCTGTTCCTGGGGCATTTCTCATATCCGCGTGTGCACAACCTGAAGGTGTACCTTCACTGTTATCTCGCGGCCCTCCTCGGGCTCATATTATTTGTGCCGTTTTTCCCCGGCATTACAAAAGAACCGTCCCCCTTCCTAATCGCCGCTCTCTCTCAATTGAATCTTCTTCTCATTACCCTGCTCCCCTCTTACGCAAAATACCGCACCACAAAGCTCGTGACATGGATATTCGTCACTTGTGAAATTTGTTTCATGGTTTTCGTAATGTTTCAGATACTCCCGATCCCCGGTACCCTTCCGCGGGGGCAGCCTAACACATTGACCTGGACACTTGTCTACTGGCCCATACTCATACTCGTTCTCAGCTTCCTCCTCATGCGAAGGGAGTTTCACCTGGGCGGCATCATAACCGGGTGTTCCTACTTCTATGCAGTCATCATTCTCGTATTGATGGGAAGAATACCGAAACCGCAGCTGATACCGCTCCTCTTTATGGCAGCATTGCTCTATCTCATCGCAGGTATCGTGGTGCACTGGTTTTCGAGAACCGAGCACCGTGTCTCCTATGACCCACTTTTACAGATATACAACCGCAACTACTGCAGCCGCATCATCGAGGAGCAGTCCAGGCTGAACACCACACCGCCCTTCGGCGTTGCCATGATCGATATCGACCACTTTAAAAAGGTGAACGACACCTGGGGGCATCAGGCGGGCGACAGCGTACTGATCAGCGTTGCACAGACCATTCAGAAGGAAGTGGTGCCGGACGGTATTCTGTGTCGATACGGAGGTGAGGAGCTCGCCGTTTTTTTTCCAAAAATGGAAACCCACGAGATACATCCGCTCATAGAAAATGTCCGGTCGAGTGTAGAGGCTCTCAAGATCCACATCGGAAAAAGAAAATCGATATCCGTCACCGTTTCCTGCGGTGTCGCGCACCGGGCATCAACCTCTCAGAGTATCGTTACCGTGATACAGGCTGCGGACAAAGCCCTGTACCGGGCAAAGGAGTCGGGAAGAAATCAGGTAATCAGTGCCCGCCGGTGAAATACCTGCTGAAAATACCTGTAAAAAATACGGTATTGAAAAGGCTCAATCACAACCCGTATGATGTAATGCGCTGTTAAGTTTTTGTAAATGCGACCTGCGTCCCCTGCCTAATCAGTAGTTGAATGAGGTCCTTGTGCTGGGAATCGGCCATGCTGGATCCTGATTTAGAGATTAGAACAGCTGTATGAGGTCAACCGTAAACTTTCCCCTCATTTTGATCTCAACATACTCAACAGGGGTATTGTCCTGCGTATATACAAGGCTTTCCACGTAGAGAATGGGTGTCTTTGAGGAAATACCGAGTAGCCTCACCTCTTCGGCCGATAAAGGCATTGCAGGTTCAAAATCCCGCCGCCCATGATGAAGCGTAATCCTGTAATTTGTCTCCAATACATCGTAGAGTGAGTTGTGCTCAAAATCTATATCTTCGATGTGGCGGCAGAGCTGCTCCGGGATGAAACTGTTGGCAATCAACACAGGTTCGTGGTGGATGAACCTGAGACGATGTAGATGGAACACCGGGTCCTCTGTGGCGATGTTGAGCTTCTCTGAAACTTTCAGAGGTGCCGGTATGATGTGTTTTTCAAGAACCTTGGTTGAAAAGGCTATGCCCTTCTGCGTCATTTCCTGGGCAAACCCCTTCAGGGTACCAATGAATTTGGGTTTTTCGGGCCTTGTATTGACGAATGTTCCCTTTGCCTTGATGCGCCTCAAATAGCCCTCATTCACAAGATGCAGGATCGACTGACGAACCGTGGCCCTGCTGACATCAAACTGCTCCATGAGCTCAATTTCCGTTGGTATGGTATCTCCCGGTTCATACACTCCCGACTCGATCTTGTCCTTTATTTCCTGAATCAATTGATAGTACAGGGGAATTGGGGAGTTTCGATTGATCATAGCTTTCTACCAATCTCTGATTCAACGTTGTTGATGCGGCTCATCCATACACCTTTTGCAGGGCATTCTGCCAGTGTTCAACGCTCGCCTTCAAGTTGTCTATGGCGCTCTCATCAGGTATTGCGTGAGCAGAGTAGAAAAACTCGAAAACAATAATGGTTTTTTCTATACCCGTTTCTTCGATCGTTTCGAAGATACGCTCGGGGACAATGACGCCAATTTTATTATACTCCTCCGTAAAAGGCCAATGCCGGCTTCCCTTGCCATCAGTCTGCTGCATATGCACGACCGGTGACAGGTGTCCGAGCTCACGAAGCCATGTATATGCATCACTGTCTCGAGGGTCTCCTGATCGTATATAACCATGCCCCACATCGAGACAGAGCCTCACGGGTACATGTGAAAACTCGTTTGCCCGTTCAATCATGCTCTTTGTCTCGTCAATGGTGCATGGCAGCTCCCTCGGTACCGACATGGGCTCCCAGAGAAAGTACTTCTGATTCGACTCCCTGGCGATTGCTGTCAGATGGGTAATTCCCTCCAGCAGCACCTCGATGAGGTAGTTGCGGCGTTTAAGGTTTTCATGATCTGTCTGACTCAAGGTTCCCAGATACACACCTGCTCCATCCACTCCAAGCAGGGCGCCTGCCCGTACCATCTTCTCAAACCATCGAAGATAGCATTTTCGTAAGGCCGGGTCTGGTTCCAGGAGACAGTTGAATTTGTGTACCACTTCGCCGGTTACCGCCGTATCTATGCTGACGCCCATGCTGTCGGCAAGCCTTTTAATCTCCAGACATTTGCTTTTAAAGGTTTCATCGTCTATGATCACGGGATCAAGCAAATCGTAGGAGAACTGTACATGCTTGAGGCCCAATTCATTTTTAACAATCCCCAGCCAGGCTGCCGGTTCCGAATACCTGCCAATGGCGAAACAGTTGTTTACTCCAAGAAGTATCTCTGACATATAGAACTGCCTCCGTGTACGCACTGTCCTTTAAATTTTATGATCACCTCTGCCCCTATGAAACATGGGTGTTACCCGCCCTCATTCCAATCTGTCATTCCATGACGAACAAGTATCACACACATCGTGGGCAATCCTGTTATGTGAAAACAGCAGTATAAACAGCTTCAGAATGTCATGCAGAATCAGGCCTGACAAAAGCCTTCAATCCCTTCTTATGTTCAGCCTTCTGCAGTGCTTCATGAAAGTCGGACAAGTCAAAGATGAAACTGATGTACTCCTTTGCCTTGATACGGCCCGTGGAAATCATGTCCAGGGCAATACCACAATGGCGATTTGAACCGCCATGTGTGCCGGTGACATAGGATTCCTTGTAATGAATGAGGTTTGATTCAAACTGTATGGAGGGGCTCCCCCTGGGCAGACCTCCAAAGAGATTGATGTTCCCCCTTTTTGCGACCATTTTAACAGACTGCTCCTGAGCCTCTGTTGAAGCACAGGCTACAATAACCACGTCGGCACCTCGTCCATCTGTTTCGGCAAGCACCCTGTTTACTGCATCCTCTTCCGATGTGTTGACAAATACATCCGCCTCGGTAAAAATTGCCTGTTCAAGCCTTCGGGGTGAGCGCTGCATGAGTATGATTTTTGAGGCGCCGCGGGCCCTACTCACCTCGGTATTGAGACACCCCGCGGGACCGGCCCCAATAATTACCACCACATCTCCCGGAGTTATCGACGAAAGCTCAGCAGCGTTTATTGCGCATGAAGCAGGGTCAATAAGTGCAGCTTCCTCAAATGAGACATGCTCGGGAATGTGGAAAACACAGCCCTGTTTCACCGCTTGCTGTGGAACGACGACATACTTCGCGAAACCACCATTACGGTGGACACCAATGATTGAAAGATTGTCACATGCGGTCTGAAGCCCGCGGGTACAGTAGAAACAGGTACCGCAGGGTATATTTGGATTGATCGTTACCCGGTCACCCACCGCATATCCTGCTTCCACAGCGCCTGACTGAACAATATTTCCAGCAAGCTCATGCCCCGGGATAAGGGGAAGCAGGGCAGCAGCATAGCCATATCGATGCATCTTCACATCGGTACCGCAAATTGCACAGGTTGCCACCTCAATAAGAATTCCGCCGTCAGGCATTTCAGGCTCCGGAACATCTTTCACCTCTATACTCTGAACACCTGTTAGCACAGCAGCTTTCATCATTAAGCTCCCGATCGAGATTTATGATTAGGGTGTAAAGATAATCTTATTGTAAAACAGCTCCTTGTTGTACATTTTACGAAAGGTTTCAGGTATCAGTGAGAATTGGAGCCTCTGCGATATAAGAGGTTTTGTTTTGAGCCTTCCCATTGACATGTATTGCACCGTGGTTTTCCACTCATGGTCATGGGGTGAGAAATTTGAGTTGACTGCACCAAATACGCTCAGCTCGCGACGAAATATCTGCGTAAAAACATCGTCTGGAAGCAATACATCGGTATAGGCCCTGCCGATATGTATTATTCTACCCCGCTTTCTCGCGGCCACCAGGGATTGAATATGGGTCTGTACAGAACCCGCCGTTTCAACTATCACGTCAGCACCAACTCCCCCCGTCTCATCCATGATTCTATCGACTACATCGTCGTCCTTTGCATTGATAACGACGTCAGCCCCAACTTCTTCGAGGATACGAAGCTTCTCAGGCACTACATCGGTACCGATGATTTTTCGGGCTCCTTTTATCCTTGCCCACTGACACACCAGCATGCCTATTGGCCCGGCACCAAGCACCGCAACAGTTTCTCCAACTCGAATACCGCCCCCCCTTCGAATAGCATGAAGTGCAACCGCAGCAGGGTCCGTCATGGCACCCGACTCATCATCCACCTCATCGGGCAGCTTCACCACATTGAATGCCGGTATCTTCATGTATTCAGCAAAGGCGCCATCGGACCTGGAACCGACATAATCATAGTCCTCACACAGATTGAATTGCCCCTGTAAACACCACTCGCACTGCATACAGGGTATAAGGGGTGCTGCTGTGACCCGGTCACCCCTTTCAAGCCCCTGCACGAGCTTACCCGTCTCAGCAATCTCTCCTGAGAATTCATGCCCTGGTATACAGGGAAAATGATAGGTCCCCTCAACCATAATGCGATGCAGGTCTGAACCGCAATTTCCTGCAGCTTTTATACGCAGGAGAACATCATGATCGCCAATCCTTGGAATATCCGTCTCTTCATAGCGCAAATCTCCCGGCGCATGAAGTACCACTGCCATCATTTTCCCATCCATAGAATCCAATTCTCCTTAGGACCCAATCAGCTTTTCTTTCAGCATGTGCAGTTTTTTACATGAACTATCGACATCCCTGTAGATGTCAATATGATCCATGAACAGCGTATCATCTCCATAGAAGCTGTGATAATCCTTCATATTTTCCAGGCTGATCCCCGTCACCACAGGCCACGCCGGTTCCACAGATGCATCTTTCCTGAGAATGCTCAGATACCCTGCTGTTTTCAGGCGAGATGCCTCTGATTTACCCCACAAACCACCAACATGTGAGAAATCAGCCCCCAGCAATCTGAACAGCTTGGTAAACACGCTGTATTCGATACTGAGATTTGGGCATAGACAGAACAGTCCATAACCCACCCGGTGTGCATATATGGGAACATCGAAGTTTCGCCGCAGATAATCCAGAGCAGACAGCCCTGTACAGAAGGGGTCTATCATCAATCCGCCTGCTCCGGATTGCAGAGCTATCTCGGCTGCTTTTCCCA
>JAGLSF010000269.1 GCA_023136305.1 Spirochaetota bacterium | reverse complement strand
AGGAGATAATCCTCGGAGACATTCCTCACCTCCACGGGTACGGTGAGAAAACGCTCCTTTTGCTGAATACTGTTCACATACACCCACAGTATAGCGGCCAGAGCGAGGGAAAGCAATTTGATATGCCATTTGTGTGTGATTTTCCCGAAGATATTCACCGCTATCCACCCATAACAGTCAGGAGTTCATTCAGCCGTTCCCGTAGACGCTTGATCGATACACCCATCTCAACTTCTCCTCCCCAGGCAATGCTAATCTTTGCGGTCTGCTCGGAAACTGCGATGACGAATGCATCGGTTTCCTCGGCGAGCCCAAGGGCAGCCAGGTGACGTGTTCCATATCCTTCGAGCACTTCATGCCGGTCCGTAAGCGGAAGAATACACTTGGCCGAAATGATCCTGTCACGACGAATGATGACGGCTCCGTCGTGAAGGGGAGAGTCCTTTCGGAAGATTGAAAACAGTAGCTCCGAACTGATGAGTGCATCGAGCCGTACACCTGTTTCGATATAGTTTTTCAGCCCCACGCCTGCCTCAAGTGCAAGAAGTGCTCCGATCTTTTTGTTTGAGAGCTCTTCAACCGCATGTGAGATGGCGTCGATGATATTGGTCGTATCCTTGAAAATGAAGTTGATGAACTTGTTCTGTCCCACCCTGGTAAGCATTCTCCGCAGCTCGGGCTGGAAGAGAATGATGAGTGCAATTGCTGCAAACTGTATGATCTGATTGAGGAGCCAGCTCATAGTCTCCAGCCGGAGAAACCGTGAAAGCCAGGCTGCCACTATTATGAGGGCGAGGCCCTTGACAACCTGAATGGCACGTGTACCGGATATCATCATGTAAATCCTGTAGATCACGAACGCGATGATACCGATATCGATGACTGGAAGCAGATAGGTTTGTACCCAGTTGATGTTGAGCAGTATATTCATCGTTCCCAGTCAGATGCATTAAGCTTTCGGATGCATTCTTCAGACCTTTCCCAGGGCGTCCACGATACGGACAGTGTCCACAGCTTCACCGATATCGTGGACTCTTATAATATCGGCGCCCTGGAAAATTGATATAGCGTTTGCAGCGATTGTTGAAGCGAGGCGGTCCTCCTGCTCCCTTCCTGTATATACACCCAGAAAAGACTTTCTTGAAAGACCGACGAGGATGGGAAAACCCTTCTCTCTGATGAGCGATAGATTCCTGAGCAGGCAGAGGTTCTGTCCAGCCGTTTTGGCGAAACCGATGCCAGGATCCAGAATAATCCTGTCCCGTGCTATACCTGAATCGACTGCCCTCTGCACGGCAAGATCGAGCTCAGCCGAGACCTCTTTGGTAACATCATTGTAGGCTGTACGGGACTGCATGTCGGAAGGGGTTCCCCGCATGTGCATAAGCACAATGTATGCGCCGCTCTGCGCAACGATGCGGCCGAAATGTTGCCACCCTAACCCCTGCCCAACGGGCGGGAACGTTGATTCATCGGGCATTTCCTTCTCAGGAGCTGCATGCGTGAAGGCTGAACCCAATCCCGTAATATCATTTACGATCTCCACGCCACACTCGAATGCACGGAAAGCAACTTCTGATTTGTAGGTATCAACGGAGATCGTGATGTTCGATCTCTTTCTAATTCCCTCGATGACAGGAATAACCCGTGAGATCTCCACATCAGCCGGAACAGCTGTTGACCCCGGCCTTGTCGATTCACCGCCTACATCCACAATATCTGCACCGAGCTCCTCGAACTGTAGAGCTCGTTCCACCGCTCCCTCAATGCCCTGGGTTCTGCTTCCGGAATAGAAAGAATCGGGAGTCACATTGATGATCCCCATGACTAGGGTCTTCTTGCCGAGGGGGATGTGGACATTCACAGGATTTCCTACTTCTTCTTGTGTCTATTCTTCCGCAAACGTTTTTTCCTCTTGTGGTTTGCGATCTTCTGCCTTTTCCTCTTCTTACCGGACGGCATCGCACCTCCTCGTTACTTTTTAAGTTTCTTGCTTCGAATTCTTCTGGTTCTTCTGTTTCTCTTTATCTGTTTTGTCCTTCCCGGTCTGTTCCGCAGCACCGGCATCCCCTTCAGGACTCACGTTGGCCTCTGTGTCCCCATTTGATGCGTCCTCTTTACCGCCATTCCCAGCAAAAGCGGTTTCCTGACCTGTTTTCTCCTGCTCGAACACGGATTCAGCATAATTTGCCTGAAGATCGTTGACCAGGACATTCAGAAGCTTTTTTTCATCATCATCGAGCTGTCCGGCCGTCTTTTCTCTGAGCATGATCAGAGTGTCAATACTGAATTTTGCCGAACGCAGGTCCTTTTTGATCTCTCCAGAAACTGGGTCAGTAATCTTACCGAGAGAAACCCAGGCTGAAGAGCTCAGCGTAAGCACGAGCGATGAAAAAGATGCTTCCGGAATATAGGGCTCATCGGACATCTCAGCTCCTCCCCTCAAAACGATACCCGCAACACGATATCCGTTTAAATAGGTCGAACCTCATCCGAGGTTCGACAGCACAATGCTCTATTGTATGTCAACTTCTAGTGCGATAGGCTTTGCTCATATATTTCGATATCCACTTAAATATAAACAAAACTTACCTGCGGAGCAACTCCATTAGAGGTGTTCCAGGTTTTGAGCGTCCGCACCCATATGCTTCAAGGCCTCTTTTATCTTCTGATCAGCCCTTTTGTGACAAATCAGAACCCGTTCCCCGTCCTTGACGCATATGGTGTCACGCATACCAATGATCGTAACGACAGAACCGGCATCTCCAATGACGATGTTGTCCGCTGAATCAACGGCAACCACATTCCCCTCGAGGATATTACCGCTCGCATCAGGAGTCCTGTGACGCTCCAGAGAGCTCCACGACCCCACATCGTCCCAGGAAAACCTCGGCTTCAGGCAGGCAACTCGGCTCGACTTCTCCATGACGCCGTAATCTATGGATATACTCTCGAACCTGTTGAATTCCTCCTCCTTCACCCTCTCCTCTGTATCGGTACCCAGAGCATTCTCTATTCGCATGAGACCCTCGTGGAGATCGGGCATATAGGCGCTCATGTCCTCGAGGAGAGATTGCACATTGAAGATGAACATGCCGGAGTTCCAGAGGAAGTTACCCGCGTGAAGGTACTCCTCAGCCTGTTCATATGAGGGTTTTTCCCTGAACCGCCTGACCGTGTATATCTCATGTCCATACACCTCTTCCAGCTGCTGGTCGACTTCGATATACCCGAACTCGGTGGCCGGCCGGGAGGGTGCGATCCCAAAGGTGACGATATACCCCTTCT
>JAGLSF010000268.1 GCA_023136305.1 Spirochaetota bacterium | reverse complement strand
CACCGATGACACCTCGCCGGCTGCAGTTATCCGGGTCATCAGGAAAAACAAAATTCTGACGCTCATTACCGTACCACGGATTATGAAGCTTCTGGCCGAGCATGTACGGCAGACATTGCATGCGCGTGGAGTGTACGGGCGCTTTGAAAAACACTGGGAGAAACGTACTGCCCTCCCCTATCCCCTGCGCGCTTTCTCCTTTCTCAGCCTGCACCGCATTATGGGACTCCGCTTCTGGTCTTTCATTGTCGGAGGCGCCTCTCTGGATCCCGAAACCCATGAGTTCTGGCGGCGTACCGTATTCGCCGTATTCCAGGGCTACGGACTTACCGAGACTGCACCCATCGTCACCATGTTCAACCCTTTCAGGCATCCACGTGATTCGGTGGGCATTGTCATGCCGGGACAGGAGGTCCGGCTTGCCCCGGACGGTGAGATACTGGTTCGCGGCGGAAATGTCATGCAGGGCTACTTTGATGATACAGCGGGCACAGAGGGAGTGCTCAAGGAAGGGTGGCTTCACACCGGTGATATTGGCGAGATGGATGAGGAGGGCCGAATCTTCATCAGGGGAAGAAAGAAGGAGATGATTCTCACCTCAGATGGGCACAACGTGTACCCTCTCGATGTGGAGCATGCACTGGCCGAGCAGGAGGGAGTACGGGAGAGTGTGGTGTTCGGCAGGCCGGGGCCATCCGGCGAGTCTGTTCATGCGGTGCTGCTTCTCGAACCCAATGCCGAACCGGAGCATATTGTTCGCAAGGCAAACGAAATTCTGGATTCGCATCAGCGTATACGCGATTTTACCCTTTGGGACGGAGATGATTTTCCACGCACCTCAACCATGAAGGTGAAGAAGGGGGAAGTCGTGCGGAGGGTCATGGCGCAGGAGACCCCGTCATCAGAAACCGACAGTCTCTTTCACGGCCTTGCCGCAAATGTTCCCGGTGAGGATGCAAAGCTCTCCGATGATCTGGGGCTCGATTCGCTGGACATGGTTGAGCTCGTATGCCGTCTGGAGAAACGCTGTGGTATCAGCCTGGATGAAACGACTATCGGCCCGGACACGACGGTCAGCGAAATCAGGGCACTCGCCTCACGGGCTCCCTCTGCGTCGCCCTCAGCAGAGGCTGCAAGGTCGTCACGGCGCAACTCCCCCCCCATGCCCCGATGGACAAGGAGAATCCCTGTGCGCCTGCTCCGCCGTATGCTGATGGATGGTATCATTCTCCCCCTGTTTGGCCTGTTCTGCCGAATCGAGGTGCACGGCCTCGAGAACATGCAGCAGTTGCAGGAAACCGTTATACTCTGTGCCAACCATCAATCCGATCTGGACCCCCTGGCCGTCCTGTTCTCCCTTCCCGGCAGGTACCGGAAACTCGTCTCCCCTGCAATAGGTCTGAACAGATTTCATGCCCACTTCCAGCACCTGGGCAGGGGGCCGGAGGAGAGGGGCGAGTCTGCAAAGAAGGGCCGCGGGAAGAGGGGAAACGGAAAGCTTGGGCAAATCAGCCGCTGTTTTAAAGGGTTTGGGCATCAAGTGGGCTACGGCATGCTGACCTTTCTCTTTCAGACCTTCCCTTTTCCCCAGGGAACTGCATTTCGTCCCAGCCTTGAGTATACCGGTGAGCTTCTCGATGCGGGACTCTGGATACTTATCTTCCCTGAAGGGAGCGTGAGCAGCGACGGCAGGGTGGGCTCTTTCAAGGGCGGTGTTTCTCTCATCGCTGAAAAGACCAGTGTGCCCGTTATCCCGGTGAGCATAGATGGCATGCATGAAGTACTGCCACCTCAGCACTGGTGGCCGCACCGCGGGAGGGTACGTGTAATCTTCGGCAAACCGCACCTGTACGCCGGTGAGGGACATGAGCAGTTCGCCGCCAGACTCGAAGAATCTGTTCGCGGCATGAAAGACAGCTTACCGGATTGAAAAATCATTGACCCTGCACATCAATTCCCACATGTTCTTCACAGAGCGTTTCAGGAGAAGTATCAATGGCGAAACGCAGATGGCGGCATGCAGATAAACCCGATATAGAAACCTCCGGTATTGAAGCCCGGTTCTACGACCAGCTGGTGTTTGTCGGGACATTCGGTCTCTATCACCGACTCCTCAAAGTGGTTATCGAGGCGATGGATGTACAGCCGGGAGACCACATTCTGGATATGGGTGCGGGCACGGGAAAGAACGCACTTCTCATGCACAGGCATCTCGAAGGCGGAAGCATTACCGCACTGGAAATAGGGAGTGAGATGCGAAAGCAGTTCAGGCAGAAGTGCGGAGGGTACAGTAACATATTCCTCGAGAACCTGCGTATTGATGAACCACTTCCCTTCCGGGAACAGTTCGACAAGGTATTCATCTCATACGTGCTCCACGGGTTTGAGCTGCAGTACCGTGCAGTCATAATCCAGAATGCCTACCAGGCCCTCAAGCCGGGTGGAAAACTGTTCATCTTCGACTGGAACAGGTTCGAAGTTCAGGAGAGCGGCCCAATCATGCGCTTCTTCATGAATCACATCGAATGTGACCCTGCCACTGATTTCATTCGCCAGGACCTGCCCGAAGTGCTTTCTCTCACAGGGTTCGGTGATATAGGGAATAATCTCTATTTCCGAAACCGGATCCGCCTTCTGAGCTGTGCCAAATAAAATTGACCACCCTGCCAGCGCTGCACAGGAACCCTGAAACTTGATCTCGGTCAAGAATCCACACTTTTTTCATTGACAGACTCCAGTATCCTGATAGAATTAATATTGATACTATTCTAGTATCATTAAAGGCGCATGATGAGCCTCATTAAAAAGAATACCGATTACGCCATAAGGGTGCTCTGCTATATGGCAGAGAGGACCGATGCGGTTGTTTCCGCTGCGGAACTCGCCAATGAGCTCGATATCTCATGGTCATTGACCAGGAAGATACTGCAGGAGCTCAGCCATGAGGGATACGTTAAGTCATACAGAGGCAAGGGAGGGGGCTTCACACTGGAAATGCCGGCACATCACATATCGGTACTCGAGCTCATCAACACCTTTCAGGGGTTCATCCAGTTCAACAAGTGCAGAACAAACGGGGCGACCTGCTCGAATATAGCATACTGTGAGCTGAGAAACAGGGTTTCACATATAGAGCAGCAGGTCATTGCAGAGCTCAAACCGCTTACCATTGCATCCCTGCTCACCCATTCCCCCGCCGCTCTGAACCAAACCGCAGGAGGTTGACACAATGCATACCGTTTGTCCAGGGGCAAAGCTGATACGGCAGCCGATGCCGGAGATGTTCGATTG
>JAGLSF010000267.1 GCA_023136305.1 Spirochaetota bacterium | reverse complement strand
CATGCACTCCTCGCAGAACGAACAGGACAACCGCAACTATGCCTTTGCCGCCAAAGTGCCGATGGTCGAACCATCCGATTCTCAGGAGGCAAAGGATTTTACCGCATTCGCCTTTGAAATCAGTGAACGATATGATACGCCCGTCATCCTGCGCTCAACCACGCGGATCTCGCACTCAATGAGCGTTGTGATACCGGCACAGGATATAAAACGAAAGCACGATGATCCCGCTGTCTTCGAGAGGAATATCAAAAAGTATGTCATGATCCCCTCCTATGCCCGTATGCGGCACGTGGTTGTCGAAGAGAGGATGCGGCGGCTCGAGGAGGATGTGAACAGTTTCGACATCAACAGGATTGAGATGGGGGATAGAGAGCTTGGCATTATTACCTCGGGCATCAGCTATGAATATGTGAAAGAGGTGTATCCGGATGCGTCCATACTGAAGCTCGGCATGGTGTACCCTTTGCCCGAAGGTGTAATCGGGGATTTCTGCAGCAGGGTTAATAAGGTGTTCATCGTCGAGGAGCTCGATCCATTCATCGAGCTTCGGGTCAAGGCAATGGGCATCGAGGTCGAGGGAAAGAAGCATTTTCCAATGACCGGCGAGCTCAATCCCGATGCTATACAGAAGCCCCTCGCAGCGTTGGGCTATCAGGGCAATGGAAAGGAAAAGGAGGGGCTGAAGAGCGAGATGGAACTTCCGCCGCGGCCGCCCTCCCTCTGCCCCGGCTGCCCCCATAGAACGGTCTTTAAAACCCTGCACAAACTGGGTCTCACCGTAACCGGTGATATCGGGTGCTACACCCTGGGTGCGCTGCCCCCCTACACCTCCATGGATACCTGCGTTGACATGGGGGCGAGCGTCACTCTGTCGCAGGGTATTGAAATCGCTGAGGACAAGGCCCGGGAAAAGCACACGGTTGCGGTTCTCGGTGACTCAACCTTCGCTCACTCAGGCCTTACAGGGCTTTTAAACGCCGCCTACAATAATAGGAATTCCCTCATCATAGTGCTCGACAACGGCACCACAGCGATGACAGGCATGCAGCCCAACCCCCTTTCGGGACAACGTATAAACGGCGAAGAAGCCGTGGTGCTCGACTATCAGAAACTGGGCGAGGCCGTTGGCATTGAGAGCGACCATATCGTCATCGCTGACGCCTATAAACCCGATGAGATCGAGGAGGCGATTACAGAACTCGTCAGGAGCGACAAGCTGTCTCTGCTCGTAGTGAAGGGGCTCTGTGTCATATTGAGACGTAAGAGAGAGAGGAGATCCTGAGCCATGAACAACGGTGTACACAACATCCTGATGGTCGGTGTCGGTGGACAGGGCATCATACTTGCCAGCGATATACTAACGCTTACAGCGATGTACTCCGGGTATGACGCGAAGAAGAGCGAGATACACGGCATGAGCCAGCGCGGCGGTTCCGTGTTCAGCCACATCCGCTTCGGCAATAAGGTCCACTCCCCCACCATCCCCGAGGGCGGGGCTCACATACTCTTCTCTCTGGAGGAGATGGAGACCCTCAGGTGGTTGAGCTACGCAAGCCCGGAAAGCCTCATCATCACCCTTCGCACTCAGATCAAACCAGCAATGGTGGAAGAGTATCCTGCCGGTATCGAGGAAGAGCTCCGAAAGCGCAGCAAGAAGGTGAAATTTCTCGAACCCGTCGAGCTCCGGGAAGATATCGACAATATCAAATTCTTCAACGTGGCCCTGCTCGGGGTACTCTCAGAACATATCGATCTGCCCGAAAAAGCCTGGAGGCAGGCAATCGAAAAAGTGGTCCCGAAGGGGTCCTTCGACGGAAACTGGAAGGCCTTCCAGACTGGGAAAAAATACGCCTGAAAGTGTCAGGAGGTCATCATGGCCATATCTGAAAGGGTCCGTAAACGCATGGAGAGTGCCTCCTGGATACGGCAGATGTTCGAAATGGGGAATGCACTGAAGGCAAAACACGGTACCGCAAAGGTATGCGATTTCAGCCTGGGCAACCCCAATGTTGAGCCTCCCGAGGAATTCACCTCCACCCTCAAGGACATACTGCATGAAGAGATACGGGGAAGGCACCGCTACATGCCCAACGGGGGTTACCCTGAAGTGCGGCGGAAGGTCGCCGAGTATGTGTCAGGTGAACAAGGTGTCAGCCTGAAAGGCGACCACCTCATCCTCACCTGCGGGGCTGGCGGCGGGCTCAACGTTGCCCTCAAGACGATCATCAATCCCGGTGACAGGGTGCTCGTCAGCACACCCTTCTTCATGGAGTATGCATCCTACGCAGACAACCACGGCGGCGTGCTTCAGACCGTACCGGGATTAAAAAATTTCGAGCCGGACATCGACGCCATTGCCTCCCGTATTACCGATAAAACGGCAGCCCTTATCATCAATTCACCGAACAATCCCTCCGGTCACGTCTATCCGGAAGATACCGTACAGGCGCTGGGAGCACTTTTAAAGAAGAAGAGCAAGGAAACGGGGCGTGCCATATACCTCATTTCAGATGAGCCCTACCGAAAGATCGTGTACGACGGCATGGTCGTTCCTCCCATATTTCCCCTGTATAAACACAGCATCATCGTTTCATCCTACTCCAAAGATCTCTCCATCCCCGGAGAGCGCATCGGCTGGCTTGCGGTAAACCCTGCAGCGGACGATCTGGATGAGCTCATGAACGGCATCGTTCTCTGCAACCGCATACTCGGGTATGTCAATGCACCTGCGCTCATGCAGCGTGCAATTGAGCGGCTGCAGGGATTCAGTGTGAACATCGAACTCTATCAGCACAAACGCGACCTGCTGTGCGGCGGTCTGTCGAAACTCGGGTATGACTTCATCAAGCCGAAGGGCACCTTCTACCTATTTCCCAGGGCCCCGGGCGGTGACGACATGCAGTTCGTGCAGGCACTCCAGGAGGAACTCGTTCTCGCCGTTCCCGGATCAGGTTTCGGCAGCCCCGGACATTTCAGGATTGCATACTGTGTTGAGGATGAGGTCATCGAAACTTCCATGCAAGGATTCGAGCGGGCGATCAGGAAAGTTCAATGAAACCCTGGGCACAAAAAATCGAAACCATTCTCACAAATGCCCATGGGGAGGGAAGGGAACAGCTCTTCGAGCATGAAGTGTACAGCATACTCTCCCACCTGGGCATCACCACACCCAACCATTCTTTTGCGCGACACGAGGAGGAGATCACCAGTGAGACTCTTTCGAGTTTCGGCAGCAGCAGAATCGTATTGAAGGTCGTGTCCCGCCACATTACACACAAGCAGAAGGCCG
>JAGLSF010000266.1 GCA_023136305.1 Spirochaetota bacterium | reverse complement strand
CATGGGCATCTTCGACCTTGAACCGTTTGCTGATCATGGTCTCTGTGTCGATTTTCCCTTGGGCGATGAGGCCCAGTGCAAGCTCGTAATCTGCAAGTGCAGCACCGGTGGTGCCTGTTGCAACGATGCCGTTGTAATGGAGAAGGTTCGTGTTTATCTCTATCTTGTCACTGCCCTGAGGCAGTCCGCCGAAGAAGTTTATCCTGCCGAGCTTGGCAGCCATCTCTAGGGCGAGCTGCTGGATCTCGGGAACCGGAACCGCTGTGATGATGACATCGGCACCTTCGCCTTCCGTGAATTCCATGACCGTTGAGAGAAGATCCTTTTCAGCGGAATTGATCAGCACATCAGCTCCCAGAGGCCTCACAAGATCGAGCCTCAGCTGTACGATATCCGCAACCATGAGCGGGCTTGCACCGGCAAGCTTCTGAACCTGCATGTGCAGCGCCCCCATGGGTCCCGCGCCAACGATGAGCACCGCGTCGCCTGGAGAGGTGTAGACAGACCTGAAGGCGTTGTAGCAGCAGGCGAGGGGTTCCGCAAGCACGGCGTCATAGAAGGGAGTCTTCTCGGTAAAGGGTATGAGATTTCCCATGTGCAGTGCCCTGCCCGGCACCCTCATGTACTCGGCAAAGCCCCCGTCAATTTGTATGCCAAAGGCCTGATAGTCGGCGCAGAGCTCTGTGTGGCCTATCCTGCAGTATTTGCAGTGGCCGCAGCCGATGTTTGGAGCGATGCTGACGCGCATGCCCTTCTCGTATCCATCAACCCCGGAACCCACCTCCCAGACCTCACCTGCGATCTCATGGCCGAGTATTCTCTCCTCTCCGGCCTGCATATTGCGGTAGCCGCTTCTCAGTATCTTGATGTCTGTGCCGCATATTGCCGCAGTACGGACGCGAAGAAGCAGCTCATCCGCCCCAATTTCAGGACGGTCAATCTCTTTGAAGCCTATCTTGCCGATTCCGCTGTAAACCGCAGCCCGCATCTTCATGAACCGACCTCCTCGACAGCCCCCGACTTCAGCGACCTGTTTGCGGCCACAACAGCCTGTACCGTCGCCAGCCCGTCCTGGCCTGTGACTAGGGTCGGCCTATCATCAGTGACACTGGTGATAAAGCTTCGCATCTCATCGAGGTACGCGTCCTTGAACCGGTTCCGCCAGCTTCCCCACGCATTCTCCCTGATTACACCATGCACATCGCAGGAGAAGTAGGCCTGTCCCCTGACCTCACCGATGGAGATAAGGCCGCCGGTGAGCACGATCTCCGTACGGGCGTCATAGCCGTAATCCACGGGGCATGTCCCGTCTATGGTTCCAATGACGTCGTTGTCGAACCGCACCGTGCACACCACGTTGTCGTAGAAATCCGGATATTCCTTTTCGAGCTTTTTAACCTTACGGTTTACCGCCTCAGCGTACACCCGCCGGTACTCACTTCCAGCGAGCCATCTTGTGGAATCAAAATCGTGGCTGTTCACCTCGCCGAGCAGGCCGTTGCTCTCCGCAACATTGTAGGTCCAGGGCGGGGGAAGCCCCGGTCCTCTGCCGACCGATTTGACGATCATCACCTCCCCGAGTTCGCCCGAATCGATTACCTCCCTCGCGTGCAGAAAGGGTGGATCGAAACGGCGCATAAAGCCGATCTGAAGCTTGACACTGTTTTTCGATGTGGCTTCGATCATAGCCCGTGCCTCTTCAGGCCTGATGGACATGGGCTTTTCACAGAACACATGTTTCTTCGCTTCGGCACATTTCACCAAGATTTCACGGTGTGTAAAGGTAGGTGTCACGACCACTACGGCATCAAAGAGGTCGCTCGAAAGCGCCTCGTCCAGGTCTGTGAACAGATTGGTGACTCCCAGCTCCTCACCCCGTTTACCCGCAACCTTGCTGTCGATGTCAACAATAGCTGTGAGATCGGCGTTTTTGATATTAAATGCCAGGTTCCGCGCATGAACCATGCCTGCCCTTCCAGCACCAATGAGACAGAACCTAGTTCTATCCATGGAGAGTTATCCTCAAATAATAATTAATTTCACATATATATATAGAATAAAATATTATTTTTTGTCAACTCCTTTCGATATTCCTTCATTCGCCACTCCGCATTTCCATTCCATTGAATGGAATACCGGTTTATGCCCTATAGGGATAAGGGATTAGAAGAGTAACTCCCTCTTTTTACCATCTCTCGAGGATTGCACGATCGCGTCCATGATTACCTGTATCCGGTACCCGTCCTCAAATGTCGCACCATAGGGCGCAACATCTCTATCGGCAGCAACGCACTCAATGAAATGGTTGAGGGCATGCACATGCCCGTATTCCCATCCCGTGTTGTGTCCGGGCGGGAGAATCATCGACTGCAGAGGGTGGCTGAAATCGGTAACGGATATATTTGTGAACCCCCGCACATCCTGCACTGCCGTTTTGTCGAGGCACACGTGGAGGTGATTCAGGTCTTCCAGGTCAAAACGAAGGCTCCCCTTTGAACCGTTTATCTCCCAGCTGAGCTGATTCTTCCTTCCCGTACTCACACCCGCAGATTCAATGGTGCCAACCGCCCCGCTTGTGAACTCGACGAGCGCACCATTCACCTCATCAGCCGTGACGCTCTCGGTCTTACCCGAACTGTCTTTGCGTGAAGTGTTGAAGGTACGAACCATACCGGCGACTGCCTCCATCTCTCCCAGGAGAAAGCGCGCCATATCGATGATGTGACTGCCGATTCCAAGCAGCACTCCCGAGCGGGTGCCCGTTGCATACCAGACATTCTCCAGCACCTCTGAGGGCCCATGCCCAACCTCCTGAAGATACACCCCCCTGAACTGATAGATCCTACCCAGCTCCCCCTCTTCGATGAGCTTTTTCGCAAGCCGCACCGCAGGCATGAACCGGTAATTGTGGCAGAGCATGTGCTTCACCCCCGCATTGCACGCTTCATCCCGCATCTCCTTCGCCTCCGCCACGGTCATGGCTAGGGGCTTTTCACAAATCACATGTTTTTCCGCCTGGACAGCGGCGATAGAGGGTTCGGCGTGCATGCTGTCCGGTGTGCAGTTGTCCACGATCTGCACTGAAGGGTCCTCAATGAGCTCCTTCCAGTCGGTACACACGTGCTGGTATCCGAACCGCCGCGCGGTGTCGATTACTGCTTTTTCATTTCTCCCGCACATGGAGATGAGAAGCGGATAGGCCGCAGGTTCCTGATAGGTATAGGGAATCTTCAAATAGGCGTTGGAGTGCACCTTGCCCATGAATCCATAACCGACAACGCCGATACCGATACAGGGATTGTTCAGT
>JAGLSF010000265.1 GCA_023136305.1 Spirochaetota bacterium | reverse complement strand
ATCTCCTCGAGGACTGCATATCCCATCCAGTGGTCAAAGGCGGGGGATACGGTATCCGCAACGACAGCCTCAGAGAGTTCGTCCCCTTCGCACTTTCAACGGTAGGCCGCGCGGAGGACCAGCAGTTCTACTTCCACGGCCTCTCCCTGGGGCTATTCGGCATATTCCATCCCGACCTGAGAATTGCGCATTACAAGGAGCGGGTCACATCAACTGAGGGGGCAACCGAAATCACCCGTTTTATTGGTGACATGTACCGGCTTTTAACATTCGAGCACCTTGCCCACATGCTCGGTGTGAAGGAGTGCATCGATCCCATGCCGGGCATTTTTGCAGGACATCTCGCCGTTTGCCAGACCCTCTTTAATACCCTGTACAGGGCCTACGTTTTATGCACCCAAAACCGACACGACGATGCCTCCCATCTCCTGCAGGGGCTTGAGCAGCTGTCACAGCTTCAGCGTGAAATCGCAGCCGGTACGATCAGAAGGAAATTCGACGAGGAAGCATCGCAGTGGAAAGAGTTCGTGAAAGCCTCGGATAAAGCAGACAGAAGAAAAGCCCGGGAGCTGTTCAACAGCCATATAGTCCGCTGATGTTCTCAGCCATCCGGACCACCCGCACAAGGCTTTGCTCCGGGTTCAATGCAGTCAGGATACTCCATGGGGGTGGGCATATGTCAGTTCAGACCGGCACGACCTTTATACGTTCATCCAGTTCATCGTGAAGTATCTCCTCGATGTAAACCTGCGTTCCCGTCTGTGCACTCGGACAGCCTTTACAGGCGCCGAGATAGTGCACGTACACCTCGGTGATTTCATCCTGTTCCTTCATGTCCACAACCTCAAGATTGCCGCCGTCCCTGAGCAGATTGGGCCTCACCTTTTCATCTAGAATCGTTTCGAGAACCTTGTGCTTCTGTATGAGGTTCATGCGCGCGAACTCTTTCTCCTCCACATGAGCCCGCATTCGCTCACTCTCCATCTCCTTACGTGTCCCATTGAGGATGTCAACCAGATAGTACCGGCGCTCCTCATGGCCACCCGGACGTATGCATGACTTACAGAAGGCACCTGCCTTCGTGTACTGCGTGATCTCTTGGACGGTCTTCAGGTCATTGAGGCGTATGACCTCCCTGATCGTCCGGAGAGAGACGCGGGCACATTCGCATACGATATCCTCACCCTCGAGGTCTGACATATCAACATTCTTGTAGATCGAGGCGGCTTTCTTGATCACATCATAGGCCATGACGCTGCAGTGCATCTTCTGCGGCGGAATGGCTGCCGTGTCGGCATCGTCACGAAGCGCCCTTTCAACGTCCAGGTTTGTTATCTTAAGCGCTTCATCAACTGTTTTACCGATACACATCTCAGCCATGACATCACTCGAGGCGATTGCCGTGCCGCACCCGAAGGTCTTGTACTTTGCGGCAACGATTTTTTCGGTTTTCTCGTCAACAGCCCAGAAGAGCTGTATGGCATCACCGCAGACTTCGGCTCCATAATCGGCGACAATGAGCCGTGTACCAAGCGTACGTGCCTCTTCCTCCGATATCTCGCCGAGATACTGGGGATTTGACATACGGTCATTGACCTTGTTTGAGTACTGCTCCCAGAGTGAACCTCCAATGAGATCGGACTTTGCCATGTCACCACCCCTTCTATATGACAACAGTATTCAGTGATGTGTCATCCGCGCATCATGCCGCGATTGGGTCGCACTGAATCTGCTCAAAATTATTTCCTCCGTATCGAAATCTTTCTCAAACGCTTGATCGATTTTTTCAGTATCCCTATCGCCCCATCTATTTCCTCCTCTATGGTAAACCGGGAGAGACTGAGGCGAATCCCTGTGTGTGCAAGCTCGTCATCGATATGCATGGCGATAAAAGTCGGATTTGGCTCGAGCGACTCTGAGGCACATGCGCTTCCCGTCGATGCTGCAACCCCTCCCTTGTTCAGGTCCCAGATAAGAGCTTCACCCTCAACCCCCTTCACGCTCACCAGAATGGTGTTCGGTGTCCTGAGTTCCCGCTTCCCGATAATATTCGTTCCGGGAATGGCGGCAATAGCATCCTCGAGCTTGTCTCTGAGCCGTTTCACTTCGGTATGCTCAAAATGGAGGTTTTTCACTGCAAGCTCCATGGCAAACCCCATCCCTATGAGACTGGCCGTGTCCACCGTGCCCCCTCGCTTTCCGCCCATCTGCTCTCCGCCGTGAAGAAGCGGGGGTATGTCGACCCCTCTCCTGATAAAGAGGCTGCCCACACCCTTGGGACCGTGGAACTTGTGGGCACTGAAGGTAAGCAAATCCACAGGCACGTCCTGTACATCCACCTTCACCTTGCCGATGGCCTGCACCGCATCGGTGTGAAACAGAACATTCTTCTCTCGGCAGAACTCTGCCAGTTCCTTTACAGGATTTATCAGCCCGGTCTCGTTGTTTGCCCACATGATGGAGACCAGAGCTGTCTCATCGGGATCGATGTGCTCCCTCAGCGTATCAACATCCACGATACCGTCCACATTGACGGGCAGATAGGTGACTTTGACCCCGAGTTCTTCAAGGAACTTGCATGAGCTTATCACGCAGGGATGCTCCACCTCAGTGGTAATGATCTCCTTCTTTGAACCCTTCAGGATATGGCTGTAATAGACCCCCTTTATGACCGTGTTGTTGCCTTCAGTGGCACAGCTGTTGACGATGATGTCGTCCCCATCATCGGCATTGATGCCTGTGTAGAGATGGTCGAAGGCAATCTTCATGTAGGGATGCACTTCAGTGCCAAACACATGAAGAGAGTTTGGGTTTCCGTACATTTCGCTGAAAAAGGGTAGCATTGCGTCTCGCACGTGCGGGTCAACAATGGTCGTTGCGTTGTTGTCCAGGTATATCTTCGTCCTGTCCATGCCTCTGTCCTTCACATCCTTTCTTTAACGTTTATCCCAAGGGGATACACGAATGTCAACAATGAGCATATACAAATTTAATGTTTTCAGTGCCTTTTGTCAGTATAAACATGGACCCAAGAGGATAGATCGGCAGGCAGGGTTTTTAAAAAAGGCACCGTTTCGATGAAACGGTGCCTGTGAAAGGGTGGGATCCACCGAAGGGCGGATCTATTTGTAGTGTATACCCTTTTCAGAAGCCTGCTCCTCGATGAACCGCTGCACCACCTCGTCGAAGGAATCCCCTCCGGTTTCTTCCTCCAGCTTCTTCGCAATATAAGACGACCGCTTCGCGCTCAGTTCGCCTATTTGTTGCATCAATGTATCACGCTCCTCCTCTTTTTCATCCAGATAGGCCTGTTTTTCCTTCAGTGTCATACCACG
>JAGLSF010000264.1 GCA_023136305.1 Spirochaetota bacterium | reverse complement strand
CGCCGTTTCAACCTATCCATGTCCGAAAACCTCCCCGTTCACCTTATGTATAATGAATTTACAACGAATGAGCAAAGAATATTGCGGTGATGAACGGAGAATATTCAGGGAAAGCGGTGCTGTCCGGAGATTTTTTACAATTTACACAACATTCAGTTCCAGTCCTACCTCTGAGCGCCAGGACCATCCCCGACCTGAAGTTTCCGGTTTTCAAGGAGCCGCTCATTGATATAGTCCATATCACCCTTGATTTCAGTTGCGAGGTACTCCATTTGGCCGGAACTGATGATGTTTTCCTCCGAGAAGAGATAGGTGAGCGCTTTTTCGGCAATACATCCCACACGCAGGGCGTTCATCATACTAGCCTGGGGCTCGTCCACCTTGATGTACTTTTCTCTGAAGTGGTTGTACAGTTCGGAGCGCTCTATATCGTTTTTCAGGTGATTCAGCTCGCCTAAAATTGGCTTGACGTTTCCCCCATAGGCGAGCTCGCCGAGCGGCTTGAGTATCATAAAAGTATACTCCTTGCCGGGCAGGTAGTGGTGACGGTCGCACCGTGTCGCATAATTCGGGATCTTCGGGTTTTCCGTACGCTTGTCTCCCCCAACAATGATAAGCGGGTCGAAGTAGAGGGCCGGACATTCAATGTCGTCCACCGTATAGTAGCGGTAGGTGTAGTACGAATCGGCTATGCAGTCAGGATGCTCACAGTAGGCTGTCAGAATAAACACGTCGGTCGAATTCTCCAGAAGAAGCCGGGCGGTGCGGTTGAAGAGGTCCTTTCGGAAGTTCAGAATAAGCATGGGGAAAATGAAGTTGAGGCTCCTTCGCCGGGCAAATTGGGAAACCACGAAGACGAGGCGTTCATCAAAGAACTCGGCCTCGTCTATGATCCAGGTGCCAACAGACGGATTGTCCTGCAGTATCTTCTCCAGATCGAATGAGTCCGCAATACTTGCGATGTTATCGCCTGGAAGTACATATCCGCTGCGGTAAGCGATGGAATTCTTTGGGTACTCCTCGAACCTCTTGTCGTCGATCTTTGACCGCACATAGAAGACGTTGCGGCGGTCCGAACCCCTGGTCGTGGTGATCTGCTGCACCTTTTCGGACTTCTTCATCGCAACCTGTGAATCGCGGTATATACGGGCGGAAAACTCTGTTTTCCCGCTCCCCATGGGCCCTATGATGAGTATTTTCCGGTCAGTCTTGGTGAAGTCGAAGTGATTGATGGAGTGATGCATGCGAAGACCCGGAAAACCGAGACTTTTCATGAAGCTCCAGGTCTGCTCCGCGTTTTCTAAAAGTGCCAAATCAAACCCTCCCAGTTGAATAGTCCATTATATTATATAGCAAAGAGAAGTCAATACGGGAGACAGCGTATTTCAGCACATGGGTATACGATGAGGCATCACCCTGAAAGAAGTACCGTCTCCCCTGGCTGACAGTTTTTTACGGAAGGGGGGAGTCATGCAAAGAGTCACCACCAGCTGGCAATCGAAAATGTCCTTCGATGCTGACCTGGACGGACATCATCTCGTCATGGATGCATCGTCAGAGTTTGGAGGAGAGGAGAAGGGTCCCGGGCCAAAGCAGATGCTCCTTGCAGCACTTGGGGGATGTACCGGCATGGATGTTGTGTCGCTGTTGGGCAAGATGCACGTCGAGTATGAGGGGTTCACCATCACGGCGCAGGGCGAGGCAAGTTCGGAACATCCCAAGGTCTACACGAGCATTCATCTCATCTATGAGTTCAAGGGGAAGAGCCTGCCGGAAGACAAGCTCAGGAAGGCGGTCGATCTCTCGCAGGAGCGGTACTGCTCGGTGAGCGCGATGCTCAGACAGGCAGCAAAGCTCACCTATGAGATAAAAATCGTGGAATAGGTCAGAGCAGCTTCTCAGCCTTGCCGTCCGTGTACACAAAGGGCCGCGCACCAGCAATCTGATGCGGGTCGCCTATCAAAGAGAGAAGGTCACTTCTTTTCCATTCTTTACCGACATAAAAGGCCATTATATTCCTCCACCTAAATTATACGTAAGATTTTAATGTCCATATAAGTTGAGGTAAAGGGATAATATCACAGGCAATACGTATACAATTGTAGAAAAGGAATTTATTCAGCTTTACTGAATATCTTCGACGGGCGGGCAATGAGCTCTCTGCTGAAATCGCTTTCCTGGCCTTCTTCATCAACGGCAGTGATACTCACGAAATATACATCCTCATTCTCGAGGCCGTTCAGCACGAAAGTCCTGGTATCGCCGATTTCTTCGTGCTCCATGGCTGAAGCGCTCTCAGGGTCATCCTGCGTAATGGCCGGTACAAACTGCGGTTCATTCCCCACATAATACCCCGATCTGTTGCCGTAGTATATTTTGTACCCCTGGAGGTCCTTCTCCTTGTTTCGTACCCATTTGAGTTTGATACCGCCTGCAACAGGGTCTGCAGCAAGCAGTATGGGCCTGGTCGGCGGCATATTTGGTTCGAAGGAAACGGTGAGGTTATGGAGAGTCGGTGTATAGAGCCCCTCTGTACCAAAGAGCACAACCATCCATTGAAGGTAGCGTCCCTTGTGATGTAACGAAATATCCTCACCATTCCTCACTGGCACCCATGGCTGAGGATTGATTGTTTTTCTCCACGCAATAAAATCCCTTACATAATCATCGGGATCCGCCTCAGCATTGGGGTCCAGATAATCACTGTTCGGGGCAAAGTACTCATTGGACACACGAAAAAACACCCGTAGGGCAGTGCCCTTCTCCTCCTCGCTGTCCCATGAAACCCTGACTATCTTCGTGCCCCGGTTCTTCAGGTCGATCACATCACTTATAATGAAGCCATTGCCCGATTTACTCCCCTTATCATCTATGGGTATGCCTTCGTCCGTGATGTTTCCATCAGTCCTGTTCGATACAACATATTCCCCCGGTGTGTACTGCCTGCTTCCCTTAGATATGCGAAACTCGTCAATATAACCAAGGAAATGATCACCGAGGGTCATGGGTACGCCGATGTGACGGGAGAAACGTCCCTCGAGAAGTTTGCCCCCCTCATGATTATCTGCGGTGGCCCAGTACAGATTACTCTCCCTGCCGTCAAACCGGAGGGTTATGAGGCCGGATCGGGAATCATAGTGAATCGCATGATGATGCCACTCATTCAAGGGTGTGGGGCCGAGCTCACCTATGACGATCGTACGCGGCGATTCAACAGGGATGACGTTCTCATCAAAACCATGCTGTACCTCATGGAAGACATTACCGAACTCCCAGTGCAGCCGGCCGTTGCGGAAGTATGCCTTTAATCCTGAAAAGCCATGCTCTGTATCCACC
>JAGLSF010000263.1 GCA_023136305.1 Spirochaetota bacterium | reverse complement strand
TTTGATGAAGAGAGGCTGGAGGATGCGATGCGCGGTCTCGTGGAAGTGCTCGGGTTGAAAACGGGGCAGGTATTTATGACAGTCCGGGTCGCCATTACGGGGTCCAGAGTGTCACCGGGTCTCTTCGAAACCATGGTCGTGTTGGGCAGGGATGTCGTGTTGGGCCGGTTGCAGGGTGCAGTTGATGTTTTAAAAGGAATGGGGGAATAATGCATGGATAGCTTTGGTATTGCCACAATCATTCCCTTCGCAGCGGCCATGTTTTTTCTCATATGGCAGGAGGACATCATCCTTCCCCTGCTCGGCGGTCTCGTGCTCGGCGGCTTCATGCTCTCGAGGTTCAACCCGCTCCTTGGCCTCTACAACGTGGCAGGTGAACTCATCTTCGAATCCCTGTTGAACAGCAGAAACATTGTTATTCTCGCTGTTACGGTGCAGGCACTCATTCTCTTCTCTCTGCTCAACCGATTCGGATATATACATACGTTCATTAGGAAAATCGAGCAGTGGATAGATTCCACGGATAAGCTCGAGATCACCATCTTCCTTTCAAGCCTTTCAATTTTCATAGACCGGCACCTCTCATCACTTCTTGCCGGGATATTTACGAAACCGCTCGCCGAGAGGCGGGCGCTTTCACCCCTCAAGCATGCCTATATTCTGAATACGGTTTCCTCATCAGTGTCCACGCTCATCCCGATCACCGTCCTCACACCCATCATACTGGCGGCGATTGGAACAGCCTTCAAGGCCCAGGGAATCGAATTTTCACCGATGAGGGCTCTGTACCTCAGCCTTCCCTATCAGTTCTATAACATCTTCTCCCTTTTCACCGTTATCTCGCTTCTTGTTTTCAAGAGAGATGTACTGTTCATGAAACAGTTGACAGAGGGAGCGCAGGATGGGGGAAGGGTTCTTTCATTCGGACTCTCACTTAATACAACGTCCAAACCCGACAGCCGGGTTGCCCTCTACGGTGTCATTGGAAGCCTGGCGGTCCTTTTCGGCACCATTACGGCGGGAGTCCTCGTAAACAGCAGGGACGCCATTCTCTCGTCCGTACAACCTCAGCGGGGCCATGAAATCATCTTTGTCAATGCGCTATTCGTCACCATCGTCTTTTTCCTTCTCTATCTGTTCCTGTCGAGGACACTGAGATACGCTGACTGGAAAACCCTTACCGGCAACATGTACCCTCGGCTCGCGCTGACCCTGCTCTATCTCGTACTTGCATTTGCGATCCAGATGCTGGCACGCAGGCTTTCACTGAGTACAAGTCTGGCAGGGGGTCTGATTCAGAGCAGTCTGTACATGCGCTTCATTCCGATGATCATCTTCGTACTCTCATGTATCGTGTCGTTCCTGAGCGGGTCTTCACCTCTCACCATCTCCATACTTCTGCCTATCGCGCTGAAAATCATGGGCGCGAACATGGCCGATCCTCTCCTCATCGACAGACAGGTGTATGCCACCATCGCGGCTGTGCTTTCGGGTGCCTCATTCGGGGACATGAGCTCACCATTCTCGATAAACCACATTATTGCCACAGCAGCGGTGAGCGCCGGGATCAGGAGACGATTTATCTCGCAAATCGGCTACTCCCTCATTGCCTTTGCCGCCGCCATCATCTTTGGGTATCTCCTCTTCACCATCAATGTGAAGCCCTACGTGTCCATATCAGCAGGTTTTTTGGGCATTGCTCTATTATTGATATTTCTCACGGGCAGGATAAAAAACCAATAATTTGATGTATATAATGTAAACCCGATTTTAGTATCTTCCCACAAAATAATTGTGAAAAAAGAAGAAATATGTATTTAATAATTGTATTATCCTTTTAATTGTGTTACCATAATCAGGAATTTTTCATTAATTTCTCATACGCAGGGGAGACTGTATGCTTAAGGGAGACGGTAAGATCATCAGTACCGAGGAAGCTTCACGACTGCTGGGCGTTTCACAGCAATCCGTACGCAAGTGGTGCCAGAGCGGAAAAATCCGGGCAAAGACAACCCCCGGGGGATTCTACAAGATCGAGCGTTCTGAGCTCGAGCGATTCAGGCAGGAATTCAATATGCCCAATCTCGATGCCAATGACTTTGTGCTCATCATTGAGGAAAACAAGGACAGGATCAAGTTCATAAGCGGCCTCCTCGAGATGCTTGACTTCGACGTGGTGACAGCACATGACCTGATCAGCATCGGCATTGCCATAGGCAATTCCCGCCCCTCCTTCATCATTTCGGGAACCACGTTCACAAAACTGGACCTGGACTACCTTCTCAACTCCTTTGGAGACAACGAGGAAACGAAGAATCTGCCCCTCCTCGTTATTGCCAATGAGGGAGACAATATCGACAGTCTTGTTGGCAACTACAAAAAGGAGAGAAGTATCAGTGTTCTCTACGAGCCGCTGGACATACATCAATTCAAACGGGAGGTGGAAAACATCTCCTGAGGTCGCAGATACTGAATATCAGGTAGGAGGGGGCGACTAGCCCCCGTCCTACCTGATGTCTGTCGTGGAGTTGATCAGAAGATCGCAGCTTCTGTTTCATTATCGAAGAGGTGGATCTTGGATGTATCGACCACAAATCCCACGCTGGCGCCTATATCGGTACGATACTGATGGGGAACGCGTGCGACGAAGTTATCCGATCCCGCGCTCAGGTAGAGGAAGATTTCCGAACCGAGCGGCTCGATGACCTCGACCTTTGCGGTGATCGTCTTTCCCGCCTTGTCCTTGGCGACGGACTCGTCAGTCAGGTCCTCAGGACGGAACCCAAAGGCCACCTTCTTGCCCGCGTAGGACGAGATCTTCTCATACTTGTCCTTGGGGATCCTAAGTTTGACTGATGATGTTTTTGCAAAGTAATCGCTTCCCTCTTTTACCAGATCCACATCAAGGAAGTTCATGGGTGGACTGCCGATGAATCCCGCAACAAACTTGTTGTTCGGGTAGTCGTAGAGGGTCAGAGGGTCGGACACCTGCTGAATTAAACCGTCCTTCATGACCACAATCCTGCTCCCCATGGTCATTGCCTCAACCTGATCGTGTGTCACGTAAATTATGGTGGCCTGCAGGTTCTGATGAAGCTTTGCAATCTCGGTACGCATCTGAACCCTCAGCTTTGCATCCAGGTTGGAGAGGGGTTCATCGAAGAGAAACACCGCAGGTTTTCGCACAATTGCTCTTCCCACGGCAACCCTCTGGCGCTGACCTCCGGACAGGGCCTTCGGTTTTCTGTCAAGAAGATGATCGATATCGAGTATCTGTGCGGCTTCGTGCACACGCCGGTTAATCTCCTCCTTCTTCATCTTTCGCAGCTCGAGACCGAA
>JAGLSF010000262.1 GCA_023136305.1 Spirochaetota bacterium | reverse complement strand
GACGTCGGCGAGATTGAGGTTATGTTTTGAGAGCGACCGACTTCCCGAATCGGTACGCATCATCCTCCGAAGCGAATGACTGCTGATCGACCATGTAGCATCCCTGCTTCTCCATGTCGTTCATGAGCTTCACCAGTGCCTTTCGCTCTCCGATGCCGCCCCTGGCCACGAAGGCTATCGACCGCTTTCCCGAGATGATGCTCAACTTGCTGAGAACATCCCTGAGCCGGGGGGGTGTTTTGGGTTTGAACCCACCCGTCACATAGGAACCAACAACAAGCGTCTTACAGGCGGCAAGGCCTGTGAAGGATTCGGTGTTATCGGAAAACACCTTTACTTGATGACCCTGCTCCTCGAGACCGCGCTTCAAAGCATCGGCCAGTTTTCCAATGACTTTTTTCTCAGTAGAATATATTATTCCAACGAGCATGGGAACCTCTCCTTTGTCCGATCTATAGTACGGTCAAACGAAAAAAAAAGCAACAGGGAACACCTGCCATGAAACTCCGTCTTTACCGAGAGAGCCAACCGCCCATTATCACGGTTACCCTGAACCCTGTGGTCGACAAGACGCTCTGGGTTCCAGGTTTCTGCACCGGCAGGACTATGCTTGCCGACCGATCAGTCGCATACGCCGGGGGGAAAGGCGTCAATACCTCAAGGGCACTGTTCAACCTCAATGTTTCCTCCACGGCTACGGGTATAATCGGAGAGCACGGCAGGAAGACCTATGTAGACATACTAGCCAACGAGGAGATTACACATGATTTTTACTCTACCGACGGGTCTGTGAGAACCAATGTAACAATCATATCCGAGGGGGAGCGGGAAACCCATATAAGGGAGCGTGGCCCCCATCTCACCGCTGAAACCTTCCGGCGCTTTCTCCATCATTTCAGAGAAATCGTCACAGGTGCGATGGAGAGAACGAGCCATTCCTCTAAAACAAAAGGGGATTCACCACTCAGCAAGCCGCTCGTCATCCTCTCGGGAAGCATCCCGGAAGGCATACCCGCCGAGAGCTACCGCAACCTCATTCTCTCTGCCCATGAAATAGGGGCCATATCACTACTCGATGCGTCGGGTACTCCGTTGACGTGTGGACTGGAAGGGAAACCCTTTTTTATCAAACCAAACAGGTATGAGGTGGAGGAAGCGCTTGGTTTCCTCCCCGACAAGGAATCCGATTACAGGGAGGCAATCGATTCCTTCCATGCACGGGGTATCAGGCTTGTGATGATCTCACGGGGTAAGGATGGGCTGTACCTTTCAGACGGGGAACGCATCGTCTGTGCTTCAGTTGCTGTCAAGCGGCCGGTGAACAGCGTTGGTTCCGGAGATGCTGCAGTGGCTGGAGCAGCCTTCGGCATAATCAGAGATCTCAGTACCGATGATACCGCCCGGCTGGCCTGTGCAATGGGCGCCGCAAATACGCTTATTTCAGGGGCATGCTTTTTCGAGAGGAAAGACCTGTTCCGTCTCTATGAAGAAGTCCTTGTCAAGGAGTTATAATTTTCTCCCAAGCCTCTCCCGGAATGCCCTCATCAAATCCACAACATCACGGTTCCGGAGGAGGATGCTTATCAGGAGAAAGACGAGGAGACCGGCGACAATCATGCATAAGGTGACCATGGCATTGTACAACCTGCTCATGGCCATGAACTGCTGCAACTGCTGCAAAACGAACCAGAGCATACCCCCCATACAGAGAGAAGCGAGGAGAGATTTGAAGAAGCACCAGACAACACCCCGATCGACAACGCGGCCTATCCTTTTTTCGAGAAGGTAGAGAAGTGCAAAGAAATTACAGTATGCAGAAACTGAGCCTGCCAGGGCTATACCACCGAGTCTTAGGCGGCCGGACAACAGCATGCAGAGCACAATGTTTTCCACCATGACACCTGCCGCAACATAGACAGGTGTTTTCATTTCCTTCATGGAATAGAACATCTGCACCACGACCCGCGTTCCGCCGATACCAACAAGGCCGACCGCGTGGTAGAGCAGGGCATGGGCGACCATGTCAACTGATTCCGAGGTAAATCGTCCGTAACGGAACAGCATGGTAATGAGGGGATACCTGAGTATGATCAGGCCAAAAAGCGCGGGCAGGGTTATGATAAACACGAGACGGAGCGCGTATCGCAGGCTCTCTTTCATTCCATTCATATCACCCTTCGACGATTTCTCAGACAGCACGGGGAGTATGACCGTGGTCAGAGAGATGACGAATATACCGAGTACGAGTTCTATGAGGGTGAGTGAGAACCTCAACGCAGCAACTGACCCCTCTTCGAGAAATGCGGCAATAAACTGCGAAACCAGGGCGTTGATCTGATAGACACCGGCACCGATCGCACCGGGGACCATGAGTCGAAGCACCTGCTTCACCCCCCGGCCCCGAAACTGGAAACGGAAGCGGTAGCGTATTCCGTACCTGGCAAGAAAGGGCCATTGAAAAATGAATTGAATCATACCCCCGACGAGTACGCCGATACCCAGTGCATAGGCCGGATCGCTGAAAATCCCAGACGCGAGCAGACCGAAGCTGATAATGGAAATATTCAGCAGTATGGGTGTGGCCGCGGAGGGCATGAACACCTTGTGGGCGTTGAGTATCGCCTGTGACAGGGCTGCGAGGCTGATAAACAGAATATAGGGGAACATGAGCCTCGTCAGCTTGATGGTGAGTTCTATTTTACCCTCCACCTTCGAAAATTCGGGAAGGAAGAAACGAAGCACTCCTGCCGACAGGAGTGCAGCGACCACGATGCCGAGCAGAATGAATAAGAGGAGGGTAAAGAAACTGTACGTGAAGTCCTCGAGCTCTTCAGTGCTGTGGTGTTCACGATAATCCGATATGACTGGAACAAATGCAGCCATCAGAGCGCCTTCGCCGACGAGACGTCTGAGCAGGTTTGGAAAGAGGAAGGCAAGGGCAAATGCATCGGAGCTTCCCGTGGTACCGAGAAGGTATCCGCGGAGCCATTCACGCATCAACCCGAACACCCGTGAGACAAAGGTCATGAGGCTCATGCCTGCAGCGGACTTGACGATGTGCCGTTCTCCCATTCGAGCCTGTCCCGGACAAGTGAAAGTCTTGAGCTCCATCGGCTCTACATCATAGCTGGCCCGCAAAGTGACAGGCAGCATAGTGCCGTTCCCGATGTTCTATGAGCTCGGGTTGTTCATCCCTGCAGATCTTCGGGGCCCCCTTTTTATCATAGAGCAGACAGCTGTTCCTGTATATGCAGCCCTCTTCCGGAAACTGAGAGAGTGCCATAGGGCTTTGCGGGTCCCAGAGATGTTTTGTATAGGGAGGAAAGGGTGTTCCCGTGATGTCTCTCT
>JAGLSF010000261.1 GCA_023136305.1 Spirochaetota bacterium | reverse complement strand
CGATCCCTCCTCAAAGCTGCTCGCATATGCCAGGGAGGTGGTACAGAGGGTCCTCGGGCAGCCGCCAGCCGTCAGGGCCATTCATGCGGGGCTGGAGTGTGGGGTGATCAAGGACAGATTCCAGGGAATGGACGCCATCTCTCTGGGGCCGACGATCAGAGGCGCCCATTCTCCCGATGAACGGGTTCATATCGACAGTGTGAGCTCCTTCTGGAAGATACTCATTGAAACCCTGAGGTTAATTTATGGTGAATATTGAGATTTCATCCCATCGATAAAAGTGGAAAAAATTCTTTTTATTGCATTGTGCTGGCGAACAAAAAGATACAAAAAGATATCTTTTTGTTTGCCCTGATTAATTACCGCTAGGAGGTGATACAAGTGTGTCTATCATCCGTGTATGTTGAGGAGACCGAAGAACGTACTGCGGTGGTCGAAGAAGCTTCAAAGCTTCGGGTGAGTGAAGCCCGCGAGGTGGAAATCGACACCCTCTTTGGTGAGAAGAAGATTATGAAGGGTTACGCGATTGTTGAGATAAACTTTCTGAAGAATTATGTGGTGCTCAG
The DNA here is from genome assembly GCA_023136305.1 of Spirochaetota bacterium. Lineage (GTDB taxonomy): Bacteria > Spirochaetota > B62-G9 > B62-G9 > DRHN01 > JAGLSF01. The sequence continues at coordinate 2,797 of JAGLSF010000261.1, read as the reverse complement.
AGAGGAGGCTAGCCGGCCATGAAGGATTCAAGAATAAACGCCGACAGGCTCGGGGTCATTCTGGACTACTGGATCGGACACAATGAGGGGCATCACAGGGAAAACGAGAAGTGGCTGCGCAGTGTTGAAGAATACGGCAACGATGATATCACCCGGGCGATCAGAAAAGCTCTCGAGCTCTCAGACGCCATTACCCGACAGGTACGGGATGCAAAGGCCTATCTGCACGGACATGGTGTACAGGAAGATCATGGGCACCATGAAACCACTGCCCACGGGGTCCCCCATCGACATATACAGTTTCATCAGATCGGAACAATTCATACGCCCTATGCACCGGGTACACCTTCGTCGGAGATGAGAAGTGGTGACGTCCGGTGCAGCATCCTTATGGACGAGAGGTACAGCGAAGGGCTCTGGAAGCTGAACAGCTTTTCATACATCATCCTTCTCTTCTTTCTCGACAGAGTGTCCGACGAATCTTTGCTTATCGTGTCACCGCCGTGGGCTGAGGGGGTGCAGACCGGGCTCTTTGCAAGCAGGTCTCCCAACCGTCCCAACCCGATAGGGCTCAGTGTTGTTCCTCTCAGGGAAATATCCGGCAACGTGATATATACCGGGAATATCGATGCCTTCGATGAAACCCCCCTGCTTGATATTAAACCCTATATCGAGGCGGTTGAGTCAAAAGAAGGTGCAGGAAATGGTTGGATCGATGAGCTCGATGAATCACTGAAGTCGAAGGCATTTAACGACGCTTCTAAGTGAATGATCATGAGACTTCTAGTGTACCTGCTGGCAGCACTTTATCTTCTGCCTGTAATCCCCTCACAGGCCCGGGCCAGGATACAAACCGGGTCCTGCCACGCAGACAACAGCCCGTTTGTGCGCTTCTTCAGTGACGATGAATCTCTCAATAAACAGGTCGATCGAATCGTGGACGCACTCTCCTCCAGAGAGATGATCGCCGAGCTCATTGTTACTTCCTGCGGCATGAATGGCCGTGATTTTGAAAGTGCTTACGCGTTGGTACGAGACGGGTATGCGGGGGGAGTCATGTTTCTCGGTGTGACCAGTGGAGAGATCAGGGAATACACGAGGCGATTCACCGACATTGCTGCGCGTACGGCTCCCCTTCTGCCCCTCTTTGCAATAGATGGTGAACCCCTTCTCCTCCACGAGCGTATCACTGATATACCCAGGATACCGGGAGCAGGAAGAATACGAACAGCGAAACAGTCGCGGGAGATCGCTTTGTACATAACCATGGTATTGCGAAACCTGGGTATTCATGTAAACTATGCACCGGTGTGTGATTACTCCATTAACCAGGAGGTGATCGGCAGCCGTTCATTCGGCAATGAGTACGAGAGCGTATCGCTTCTTTCCGGTGTTTTTATTTCTACCACGCAGGCAGCACATGTGGCTGCCACAGCCAAGCATTTCCCCGGTCACGGGACCGTGGAGGGAGACTCACACCTGAAGCTGCTGTTCGTGCGCGGCGACCCGCCTGAGATACCTGTTTTTCAGAGCGCTATCAACAGAGGTGTCATTTTTATCATGGTTGGTCATATCGGTGTCCAGGACTCGTTGCACTACAGTACAGAGGGGAAGCCCTCGTCACTTTCGCATATCATGATCACCCATGTTCTCAAGGAGGAACTTGGATTCAATGGTATTGTGATAACCGATGCTCTGAATATGAAGGCTGTTGGTTACTTCGATACTCCTGCTTTACAGGCACTGCAGGCCGGCTCTGACATGGTGCTCATGCCGGAAGATGAAAAGGCTCTTGTGGACAGGGTACGCTACGAGATGGGGATGGACGATGCCTTCAGACGGCAGATTGAGGCATCGGTACGGAAAATCGTTCGTTTGAAGCTGCTGCTCGGTCTTATAAACGAGAAGGAGCTTGAAAAAATGGGCCACTTTGACGATATATACTGATAAGGTGACAGGTGTATACATGTATGTCTTTTCTCACGGCTTGCTGTGTTCTACTGTTATACTAGAAATTAACACGTTGGTGCCTACTCAATGCGTAATGAAACCAAACGCCTGAGGGAGATTATCCGTCTCGATACAGAGCTCTCGACCGTACAGGACCTCGACATTCTGCTCGAGAGGATCCTGACCGAAGCGCGCAAGATACTGAGTGCCGATGCTGGTACGATTTATATAAAAGACAAGAACGACCTCATCTTCAGCTATGTGCAGAATGAAACACAGCGAAAGAAACTGCCGCCCGGGCAGAAACTCATCTACTCAACCTTCCGTGTTGAGATCAACAAGAAAACAATCTCAGGCTATGTCGCTGTGACGGGTCAGTATCTGAACATACCCGATGTGTACAAGATCCCCTCCTCGGCGCCCTATGAGCACAGCGCAAGCTATGACCGGGTATCCAAGTATAAAACCACCTCCATGCTCACCGTACCTCTCCAGACAAACCGGGGTGATATCATCGGTGTGCTGCAGATCATCAACAAACAGGACACAGGCGGCAATGTGGTGGCCTTCGACTCAGAGGATGTGATTGTCTGCCAGCATTTTGCCAGTACGGCGAGTATGGCCCTGCAGCGCGCACAGTTGACCCGTACACTCATTCTCCGCATGATTGCCATGAGTGAGCTCAGAGACCCCAAGGAGACGGGCCCCCATGTTAACCGGGTTGCATACTACTCTATTGAGCTTTTCGAAAAGTGGGCGCACCGCAGGTCAATGGCGTCAGAGGAGATCAACAAGAAGCGTGATGTGCTCAGAATGGCTGCCATGCTTCACGATGTCGGCAAAGTGG
>JAGLSF010000260.1 GCA_023136305.1 Spirochaetota bacterium | reverse complement strand
CCTTTAATCCTCTTCAATAGAGTTTCGAGTGTGACGGCAACGGTGGTGGGGCACTGCCTCGGTCCATCGTTGCCGTTTTCTATAAACCAGGTCACGGAGGGCATATGGCGCACACGGAACGAAACGCCTCTGTTGAGAGATACCGATCACCCCGGTCGGGAAGAAGGACAACGACCGTGGAACCCCTCGGCAAATCGCGGGCCATCTGCATGGCTCCCCACAGAGCGGCGCCGCTCGAAAGCCCGCAGAACAGTCCCTCCATAATCGCGAGATCACGGAAGGTCTCAAATGCACATTCATCACCGCACTCGGTCTTCCCATCCAGGAGGCCCGGTTCATATATAGACGGTACTATGGATTCATCTATGTTCTTAAAACCCTGAATGCGGTGATTCTTCGAAGGTTCACCGAACCATCGGTATCCCGCACAATTTCAGGAGCCGTGGTCTCATAGTGGGACTGCCAGTTGGCAGGATTCGAGAACTGATCGGGCATGTAGTATCTGTCGCCCTGATGCTCAACAATGTGATGGGCCCGCATGATGGCACCGTCGGTCTTGTCACAGCCCGGGGTTAGCTCGAGTTCGGCCCCGGGTGCGGTGAGAATACCACGCCTTTCCTCGCTCACACATGCGGGCATGATGAGTCTGATGTGATACCCCAGGGCAGAGGCGACCATGGCCATTCCGATACCCGTGTTTCCCGAGGTGGGCTCAAGAATCACTCTGCCTAGTGTGCAGAGCGATCTTTTATCAAGAAAAAAGCCTGTGTGATACCGCTTTCATCACGCTAGGGGCACTGAAAAGTATTGCGTTTTATACGTGCCCGCGCTAGAATATTTCCAACATAAACAATAATGAGCAACTCCCATTCGATGATAATCCTCAATGCATGATGCGGATTTCAACTGCATGATAAAAGAGTTGCAGTGATTTCCGCATATGCCGAATTGCCGGGGCGTGTTATATTAACTATTAAACCTAAGGCGGACGCATGGATATTTACAGCACCAACGAGTCGGTACCGCAGATAAACCTCTATGAACGCCTGCTGCGAAAATATGAACTCATGCAGTCGGTTTTCTCCATTATCTCCCGTAAGGACCTCAGCTTCAGCCAGATGATCGATGGTATTCTGCAGGAGGGATGTAGGCTCTTCGACGAAGACATCGGCATCGTCAGTGAAATCAAAGGAGACAAATACATAGTCAGAAATGTGTATTCCACTGACAACTCAATAGAGCAGGGACAGGTGTATGACGTGAATGGTACATTCTGCTCCATTACCCTCAAGTCAAATGGGCCTCTCGGCATTGCTGACGTCAAGAATTCCAAATGGAAGAAACATCCATGCATCAAGACAGGACTCAAATCCTATATCGGTGTGCCCATAACCGTTGAGGACCGGCCCTTCGGGACCCTGAACTTCTCATCGTCCCGAGCGAAGGTGTCACCCTTTCCCGATATCGATATGGAGTTCGTGGAAACTCTGGGTGACTGGGTAAGTATGATTCTCGCCCGTGCCATCATGCTTGACGAACTCCACATCCTTGCAACACATGACAGCCTCACGGGCCTTCCCAATCGAAAGTACTTTCAGAAGAGGCTCGACAGCTGCATTCATAGGGCGAAGAAGGACAAAAACTACTCCTTTGCGCTTCTCTTCATCGATCTCGATCGATTCAAGGAGGTAAATGACCAGTTCGGCCATTACGCGGGAGACGCCACGCTCAAGGAAGTAGCATTGAGAATCGAGGACCATGTGAGGCCGCGCGATAATATCGGACGCTTCGCCGGTGACGAGTTCATCGTGCTTATCGAAGATGTGAGCGACGACCATGTGATGGACATTGCAAGCCGAATTCATGAAGGCGTGAGGGAACCTATACATGTCGAGGATAAGACCGTTAATATCGAGACAAGTATCGGTATAACCCTAAGCGGCAACGCCCCTGACGTGAAGGGCCTGATCGGCATTGCGGACAAGGCCATGTACAAGGCAAAACGGCAGAATAAACGCCTCTGCCTCCTGACCCGTACAAAGCAGATATATAAATGAAGTTGCTCATTCTCGATCAGTTCTGGCTGCGCTACAGAGCAGGACGCAGAAAAAGCATATTGGCAGGCAGGGATTAGAGGCTGTTTCTGTACACCGGCTCTCCGTCGAGAAGGGTCATCACAACATGCACACTATCATCGAATACAGCGATATCTGCACGCTTACCCACGCGCAGGCTTCCCGTCTCCTGTTCTATACCGAGAAGTATCGCGGGATTGATCGTTGCCCAGCGGGATGCCTCCTCGAGGGGAGCATCGATATATTCCGACAGCCGCTTCACGGCCATGTTCATGGTAATGGCACTTCCGGTGATATTGCCATCGAGGTCAGGATTATCCCTGTAAATCATGCGAAGAACGCCCTGTTTTACCTCGGCCTGTCTTCCGTCCCTGAAGGTAATAACCGACCCCTCGGGCATGCCGGCTCCGATGAGGGAATCTGAAACGAGTATCTTCCGGTCATGTGGCTTGACCTTGTCGACGAGCCTGAACAGCGGCGTTGGTACGTGTATGGGACAGCCGATGAGCTCGACACTCACCCCGTCGTTGATGAGCACAGCGGTTTCCATACCGGGCTCCATGGTGAGAGCCTCCGTGTCACTCTCCCGGAAACCTATGTCTGCATCAAAGAGATGGGTAACGTGACGAGCCCCCGCCCGGATGACCTCCATGGTTTGCTCGTAGGTTGCCTCGGTGTGGCCGATCACGGGCACGATACCGTGCACTGACAGGGTCTCACACATCCAGGCAGCATTCTTCAGCTCCGGTGAGAATGTCACCGTCTTCACTGTATCACCGACCTCTCCGATCAGCAGCTCCACATCCTCTTTCCTGGGAACAAGCAGGAATTCCTCAGGATGCCCGCCCCTGCACCGCCATGCCAGCCAGGGTCCCTCCACATGCACACCGTGCATCATCGCCCCATGTGGGCTTTCATCCCCTACCCTTCGGAGAAGTTTCACCTGTTCAAGAATGGTATCGAAGGGGTTTGAAAGTGTGGTGGGCAGCAGTCTGGTTACTCCGAACTGAAGGTATTTTTCAAAGCTTCGGTGCAGGTCTTCCGCACTGCTTCCCATGAAATCTATATCCGCGATGCCGTGAGTATGGATGTCGATGAACCCTGGCGAGGCGATGTTCCCCTTGAGGTCTATCACTTCATCGGCCCGCGGAAGCCTGCTTCCTGTACCGATACTGACGATTCTCTCCCTCTCAATGAGGAGATATCCCCCCTTCAGAACACCGGATTCTGTGAAGATGCGGCCGTTTTTGAGGAGAAGAGACATGTACACCTCTTTTCAGTTCACTTCT
>JAGLSF010000026.1 GCA_023136305.1 Spirochaetota bacterium | reverse complement strand
CAGGCCTCCGGCGGCTCAACAACGGTGCAAAGATCCGAGGGCTTGCCCTGGTATCAGAGGCCGATGTGGATGCATATGGCGAGGAAGTGCGTGGAGAGTTTCAGCGGCGCCTGAAGAATCTGCCCCGAATTCCAATCTGCGGAGACAGGGCAGCAGATGATGCACGCAGGATTCTTGAGCACATAGAAGAGAAACAGGACCTGCCTTCAAAGATGAGCACACATGCACGCCTTTTCGGCCTGCATGCGGGACCGCAGGATGAGGGGAGTGTGGAATCTGACCTGGCATTCGTGAAGAAGCAACTCTCGAGGGTGATGGAGCGTCTGATATGAGGAGGGGGATCCAAATTGAGAGGGCAGAAACCGGGAAGCCGACACTCATCATCAATCGTTCGGACAAGAGCGTGGCCGTATACTCACGGCATGATCCTGAGAGGGACGGCCTCAGGTTTTATCAAAAACAAATGCAAAAATCTACGGGGTCCCATTCCGGACTCTTCTTCTTCATCGGTATGGGGCTCGGTTATCATATAATACCCTTTACGGCCGACCCCGGGGTTGAAAGGACGGTCATACTCGAACCCGACGAGGACCTTTTCCAGAGGGTGAAGGATATTGAGCCCGTGCGCGGCCTTCTCTCTCGAGAGGGAGTCGAGGTACACGTGGGGGAGGAGATTGTTCGGTTTCTCGATGATATGCAGGGTCGATACGATTATATCTTTCATGGGGGCTTTCGCATTGTCAGGTATCCGCGTCTTCATCAGATCTATCGTGATATGTATGATCCAGTCGAACAGCGTCTCCACGAAGGACTGAACTCCCTGCTCAATGATGCTTCAACGATCGGGCGTTTCGCAGCACTCTGGCTGAACAATTTCATCAGAAACATTCAGCATCCCGGCCTCATCCACCCCGTCTCTGCCCTGTTCGGCAGATGGAGCGGTACGGCAGTGCTGCTCGGAGCAGGCCCGTCGCTCAACAATGTTCTGGATGATCTCAGGTCGGATAAAAGGGGTCTGTACCTGGTTGCGACTGATGCGGCGCTGAAACCGCTCATACGTCGGGGCATCAGGCCCGACCTCGTGATCAGTATGGACCCGCAGCCCGCCCTTCATTACCATGTGAGCGGGCTTCCTATAGATGAAGTTGCCTCCATTCCGGCAGTTGTAAACCTGCTAGGTTCACCGCAGGTCTTTTCACTGTTCAGGAAGAAGTATCTCTACTCGACACGTCATCCTATTTTACAGCTTCTCAGGGCCGTTGATGATGAATTGTTCAACTACACGGCTGTATCATCCCTCGGTTTTCGCGTGGCAGTTGAGATGGGGTTCGACAGCATTGTTCTTGCGGGGCTCGATTTTGCCTGCACCGGAATGCACGCCTATGCGTGGGACAGCTTTTTCTACGACTACTGTGTGCATTACGGCTCACGGCTCAGAACACCCGGTAGTATTGAGATGGAGATGATACACAGGAGAGGCGGCGCTAAGCTGCGGGACTATGGTGCCGAACTGGAGGCACTGATTGATAACACGGTCAAAGATGGGAAGCCCTGTGTGTATAACTGGCGGTCCGGCGGATCGGGAATCTGCGGTACCAGAAGGATATCTTCACTTCCCCGGGAAGGGAAGGCTGCGGTGGGTACATCACGCGATGCTGCGGTCCTGTCGCTTCCTTCAGAGGCGGCACTGTGCGGCGATGAGTTGCGTTCGCTTCTCGAGGGTACCTTGGCGATCAGAAACAGGATATACAGGCACGCTCCTAGCAGAGATAATGCACTGAGCCTGGCACACCAATACATGCAGAAAATCTGTGACATGCAGGCAAGAGGTTTTAAAGTTTGAAATACAGTACTCCGATATATTAGGTGAGCATAAGCGAATGTCGCACGAAGGAATCCTCCATGAACCAGGAACGGATCCACAATTACCGGGAGACCCAGATCAAGACTGCTTCGAAGGGCAAACTGGTTGTCATGCTCTATGAGGGAGTTGTAAGGAACCTGGACATTGCAATAGAAGCAATACCCGAAAAACAATTCGATGTGGCAAACAGGAGTATCCTCAATGCACAGGACATCATCTCCGAGCTCATTATGGCTCTGAATATGGAAGCCGGTGACTTCAGCAAGAACCTTCTAAATATCTACTCCTTTCTCAACACCAAGCTCATCGATGCGAATATACGGAAGGATGCTGAACCGCTTAAATTCGTACGAAAGATGGCCTCTGAGCTTCGCGATGCTTGGAAACAGATCACGAAGAAAAGCCCCAACCCTGACCTCGAGGAAATGAAAAAGGGCGGAGGTATCGACATTGCTGGATAAAAAGGCCCGTGTACTTGAAAATCTTGATTTTATCAAGCGATCCTATGTGAAACTCGCACTCTTCAAGGAACGCGAACGTGAAGCCCAGGAGGACAGTCACTACGACGCGCTCTATGAACTTTCGGAGAGTGAGCGTATTCTGATTGAAGATATCAATGACTGTCTGAAATTCATCGTACCTGATCTGATTACCATGCGGAACGACGGCTCGGTACGAGCGGTCATAGCTGAGATCGACGAGCTTCACGGTGCTGTTATCGGCCAGGCCCTCAGAATCCGGAATGATCTCAAAAAGAGTATCTCAGAAATGGAACATAAGCTCCAGAACATAAAGGTTTTTCCAAAAATCTCTTCCTCACCGATGTCTCATATTCTGGACATCCGCGCCTGACAGGGCTTCGCACAACAATCCTTTGCCATGCACACGCGATTCTGCTATTATGGTTTTAAAAGAACGGGATATTATGGAAAACACGCTCTACATCCTCGATGGGCATGGTCTCATCTACCGGGCTTACTACGCCTTTATAAACCGTCCGCTGATCACCACAAAGGGCGAAAATACATCTGCCATATTCGGGTTCATGAGAATGCTGTTGAAACTCCTGCAGGACGAGGAGCCCAGCCATCTTGTCTGTGCCTTCGATCCCCGGGGCAAGACCTTTCGCCATGAACGGTTTCCCGAATACAAGGCCAAGCGTATGAAGGCACCCGAGGACCTGCACGTGCAGGGTGAGCTCATCAAGCGCATCGTCGAAAAGCTCGGTATCACACAGGTCGAGGTTGAGGGGTTTGAGGCTGACGATGTGATCGGTACGCTGTCGAGTCAGGCGACGGCACTGGGCATGAAAACGGTTATTCTCTCCGGTGACAAGGACATTCTTCAGCTCGTTGATGAGAGTGTTTCGGTCCATACCAGTAAAAAGGGTATCTCGGAGGTGGAGGTCCTTCACATAGAGGAGGTTGAGGCCCAGTGGGGAGTAAGGCCCGGTCAGATGATCGATCTTCTGGCACTCATGGGAGATCAGTCAGACAATATTCCCGGCGTCAGGGGTATTGGCAAGGCCACAGCGATCAAACTCATACAGCAGTTCGGCAGCCTGGACGAGATATATGACCGCATTGAAGAGGTTGACAGGGAGCGCACACGGAAACTCCTCATGGAGGGCAGAGAGGACGCGCTGCTGAGCAGGGACCTCGTCACCATACGTCGGGATGTTCCCATCACCTTTGATACCGAGGAGTGCCGGCTAGATGAGTTCCCGCGGGAAGAGGGGATCACCATGCTGTCCGACAGGGAGCTGGGTTCGATCGTGGCCGAGCTCAGGGGCTCGGAGAGTACAGACCGGATTGATGCTGCAACGGCCGAAAAGAAGCGGGGGAAGTTCCGGATCATCGATACCGTTCAGGGATTCAGAGAGATCGAAGCGGAAATCAGGAAAAGGGGGGTGTTCTCCTTTGATACAGAGTCCACGGGAAGGAATGCTGTCAGTGCAGAGATTATCGGGGTCTCCATTTCTGTCGAGGAGGGGGAGGGAAGCTACATCCCCATACGAAACAGGGAGGGAACAGGCCTCGGTGAAGAATTCCTGACGTCCACGCTCAAGCCCCTGCTCGAGGACAGGCATATCGAGAAGAAGGGACAGAACATCAAGTACGACTACGTGATACTGCGGAAGTATGGAATTGATATGCGCGGTATATCCGGAGACTCGATGATCGCGGCGTATCTGATTAATCCGCCGAAGGGCCGCTACAGCATGGACGATCTTGCATCCGAGTATCTTGACTATCGTACCATACACTACAGCGATGTGGTGAAGGAGAAGGACCAGACGCTGCTCGACTACCCCATAGATGAGGTTGCGAAATATGCCTGTGAGGACAGCGACATAACGCTCAGGCTCGTCAATCTGCTCGAACGGAAGATCGACGAGGAGAAGCTTAGCGGTTTGTACAGGGAGATCGAGGTTCCGCTGCTTGTCGTTCTCGGTAAGATGGAGGCTGCCGGTGTCAGGGTTGATGCTGACTATCTGGAGGCCATGAGCAAGCGGTTCGGGCAGGAAATCGAAGAGGTCGAAAGAGAAGTCTTTTCCCTTGCGGGAGAGGAGTTCAATTTGCGTTCCACCAAGCAGCTTGGCACTGTGCTGTTCGAAAGGCTGGAACTGCCTGTCATTAAACGGACCAAGACCGGATACTCCACCGATGAATCGGTGCTGGGGGAGCTCGCCCCCACCTACGACATTGCACGTCAGGTTCTCCGCCATCGTACCCTTTCAAAGCTGAAATCGACCTATGTTGACTCTCTGCCCGAAATGATCAATCCCCGGACAGGAAGGATACACACCTCTTTCAATCAGACCATTGCGGCAACGGGGAGGCTCTCCTCCAATGCACCCAATCTCCAGAATATTCCCATAAGGGAGAAGGAGGGCAGGGCAATCAGGGGCGCCTTTATCCCCGAGAAGGGATGGTGTTTCCTCTCTGCTGATTATTCACAGATCGAGCTCAGGATCCTCGCTTCCCTCTCCGAGGATGAAACGCTCATTGCGGCCTTTAAAAACAAACAGGACATTCACCGTGAGACAGCGGCGATAATGTTTGGGGTTGATGTGGAGGCGGTGACTGACATACAGAGACAGGCGGCAAAGACGATCAACTTCAGTATCATCTACGGTATCAGTCCCTTCGGCCTGTCAAGGAGGCTCGGCATCTCACGTGGTGAGGCATCGAAATTCATAGATACGTATTTCCAGCAGTACAGTGGGGTGAAACGGTTCTTCGACGGTGTTGTCTTCCGGGCAAAGGAGAGCGGATACGTGGAGACCCTTCTCGGAAGACGCCGATACGTCCCCGAGATCAATTCGCAAAACAGGAACATTGCAGAGGCGGCACGGCGTGTTGTTATCAATACCCCCATTCAGGGCACGGCGGCGGACCTGATCAAGAAGGCCATGGTTCAGATCGATGCGGAAATGGAAAAACAGAAAATGCGTTCACGGATGCTCATACAGGTGCACGACGAGCTCGTGTTCGAGACGCCTCCCGAAGAATGTGAAGACCTGCAGCCATTGGTGCGGGAGACCATGGAGAATGCCCTCTCCTTTAACGTACCGCTGAAGGTTAACCTGTCTGTGGGGAGCAACTGGGAAGAGGCGCACTGACATGGTGATCGGCATAACGGGTAATTACTGTTCCGGAAAAAACGTGGCTTGTGCATTGTTCGGAGAGGCCGGCTTCCGTATCATCGACGTGGACAGCGTGGGGCATGAGGCCCTCGAGGCCAGGAGGGATGAGGTCGTACGTGTTTTTGGAAAAGAGATTCTGGACGGCGAAACAGTTGACAGGCGCAAGCTTAGCCCCATCGTATTCGGAAATGCCGAAAAGAGGAAGGAGCTCGAACGCATTGTCCATCCCTGGATGATACGCCAGGTGCGCCGTCTCACATGCGAAAGCGGCGATCATGTCATCAATGCTGCACTGCTCGTGGAGATGTGCCTGTTCACGCTCTGTGATGTGGTTATTGCCGTGCTGGCGGACGAGGAGACGGCCGTGGAACGGGCTGTTCAACGGGACGGATTGAGCAGGAAAGAGGCACTTCAGAGAGTACACTCTCAAATCCCCACTAAAGAGAACCTCCATTTTGTCGATAAGGTAATAGACAATAACGGAGATTTCGAGAATTTCAAACAAAGTATTAGATCCGTTATTGCCAACCTCAGATGAAGGGTCTGAGAAATGGAAGAAGAGAGGAACAGAGGTAAGGAGTACTATCAGGTCAATCTCGATATGGGAAGGCTGTTCTGGATAGCCTTTCTCATCGGTGTGGTCCTGATCAGTGTATTCGTGTTCGGCTTCGTCATTGGTGGTGACCGTGAAACTGCAGAGGATAAATTTGATGTCCTGAAGCGCAGAAGTTCTGAATTATTCAAGCGCGACAAGCTCACCAGTGAACAGGCAAGGGATGAGCTGAAGATAATCGATCTCTTTGATACCGATCTGGAAGCCGAGACCCGTTACATTGATGTGAAGAGCCTTGAGGAGGCCGTGCAGGAGAGCGAGGCCGTCGCCCAGCCACCTTTTCAGGAACCGGAGTTCATCGCTCCTGCTGAGAAAGTCAGAGTCTATGAGAGTCCTGCACCCAGAGAGCGGACATCGAAGGTGATGGAACCGAAAAGGGAGAAACCGGTCTACAGGCCTGTCGGTGATTACTACATACAGGTCGGTTCATTCACCAGGGAGGTTAATGCAAACAAGTTCGCCCGAACACTGGAGAGAAACCTCTACAAGGTCAGAATCGTGAAGGCCGATGTTGCCGGCCGCACCTATTATCGGGTCCATGTCGGACCCTTTGAACAGCAAAGCGTTGCCATAAACACCATGACCTCCATGAAACGAATTTTTGGACTGAAAGACCCCTTCGTTCTGAAGAAGAAATCCTGACCGCGCACTTGACTCATCCCCCTATCCTTTCTAAATTCGATACAGGGAGAGGGCTCAAGTCCCCCCTGAACTCACAGAAAGGACACGCATCTGTGCACGATGCTCGCAATATGCATAGAGAGGGATACGCAGCTCCGGGAAGGGACAGCGATCAGCCTCTCCGTTCCATGCGCAAACCGCCGTGGCTCAACAAGAAGATTAAGTACACAGAACAACGGCATGCCGTTAAATCCGTCCTCAACCGGCTGGATTTGAACACCGTGTGCAAGAGTGCACGGTGCCCCAATTTATCTGAATGCTATCATCACAAACGGGCAACTTTTCTCATCCTCGGCAGGACCTGTACGCGGGGCTGCGCGTTCTGTTCAGTCGAAAAATCAGGCGGATCCCATCCCTTGCCGCCGGATCCCCGTGAACCCGAGCGAATCCTTGATGCGGTGAAGGAGCTGGGCCTTCGCTATGTCGTCATCACTTCTGTAACTCGCGATGATCTTCCCGACGGCGGTGCCTCGCACTTCGCCCGCTGTATAGAGCTTATCAGGTCCCATGACCAGGAGATCGGGGTTGAGGTGCTCACTCCGGATTTTGAGGGAAACAGAGGGGCAATCGATGCTGTGGCCCGTGCACATCCCGACGTGTTCAACCACAATGTGGAAACCGTTCCCCGCCTGTACAGCACTGTACGATCACAGGCAGATTATGATCGTTCCATCGGGTTTCTCTCCCATGTAGGGGATATCTATCCGCACATCTATCTCAAGTCCGGTCTCATGGTCGGTCTCGGCGAAGAACGGGACGAGGTGCTGCAGGTTTTACTGGATTTGTTTCAGGCAGGATGCTCAGCGGTCACTATCGGGCAGTATTTACAGCCTGAGCAGGGCAACCTTCCAGTCAGGGAGTTTGTCACTCCGGGAACCTTTGCGTTATACGAGCGAGAAGCGCGCCGTATAGGATTCAGCTATGTGGCATCGGGACCCTATGTCAGAAGCTCCTATATGGCTCATCAGGGTTACGACGAACTGTCAAAGAACTCACCGCACGGGTATTGACAGACCACATTCACATCGCCTATACTTATATATGTAAGTCCCAGTAAAAAAAAACTTAAAAAATTAGGGCTTATGTACCGATAAAAATAAAAGATAGGTGGTATTATTTCTCGCGTAGTAAAAGGAGAATCCGATGAAGGGTCGATTCTTTGGCGTATGCCTCGTACTCCTCGTTCTTGCTGTTCCTTCACTGCTCAGTGCGCAGGTCTTTTCGAATACCTTTGGTTTTCAGATGGAGGATATAAGGAGTGTTATCCTTGACGATTTCGAGGACAACGAACTGAACTGGCAGGTGGATGCATCCAGGTTCAAGGCGGATGATTTTCCGCAGGTCAAGCCGCAGGTTGAAGGATCACCGATTGCCCTGCAATCGAAGTTTACGGAGGGTGAATACAACTATGTTCTGGGCGTACGAGCTGCATTCACCAGAAAGGGATACAATCGATTATGGATCTATCCGGAGGAAGAGATCGTTATTCCCGGTAATGCGAAGAAGATTGATCTCTGGGTATGGGGAGCTAATTACTATTACAATCTCGAGGCCCATGTGCGCGATTATAGAGGAATCGTTCATACCGTTCCTTTTGGAAGCCTCCACTTCATGGGGTGGAAGAACCTGAGTGTGGCTATTCCACGACACATACCGCAGTATATTCGGTATCTCCCCATGGAACAACCGCTTACCCTTGTCCGGCTGGTGATCTGGACCGAACCGGTTGAACGGGTGGACGATTACTTCATCTATTTCGACCAGCTCAAGGTGTTGACCGATGTGTACAGAACTCGGTTCGACGGTGATGTTCTGGCCGATCAAACCTTTGATATCTGGAGTGAGTAAAAGGAGAGCTGATAAATGAAAAAGCCTGTATATATCCTCGTACTGTCACTGATTCTCTTCACCCCCCTGTGCCTTCTTGCACAGGATGAGAATCTTGAAAACCTTCAGATAGGTATCGAAACAGCGGGTAAACTGCTTGCAGATATTCCTATTACCCACTTTGAGGACGCCGATACATGGTTTTCAGCCATGTCCATCGACCATGGAATCATCATTTCCATGAAGCGCCGGGGCCGGCCCCTCGAAATTGCTGATATCGATCCCAATGACGGCACGGAGAACGAGTATGTACTCGGTGTCAAGGTCGCCTTTACGCAGAGGGGCTACTCACAGTTCAGAATGTCGCCTCCGCGTCCCATCAAAATCCCGGGTATAACGAAGGCGCTCAGCATTTGGGTGTGCGGACGGAGCTTTCAGCACAGGCTTTACGCCCATGTGCTCGATTACGAAGGTAATGAGATGATGCTCGACATGGGATTGCTGGATTTTGTCGGCTGGAAGAAGGTAAACATTCCCATACCGTCATCCATCAAACAGCACAATTACCATGATACAGACTGGCGCGGTATAAGTTTTGCCGGCTTCAGTGTCAAGACGGACCCTGGCGATGCCTACGGCGTATACTACGTGTACTTCGATGAGCTCAGGGTGATGACCGATATTTACAGTGATGAGCATCGGGACGAGGATGATATGGAAGACGGGTGGTAAGCTGCCTCCCGGGTTGCGTGATGGCGATTGCTTGCAGGATTGCACCACGTGCAGTACTAGCATACAAAGAGCACTACATAGAATAATCTCTATTCGTTTCTACGAATAGAGATTATTTTTATGCAAATGAGCAGGACCCTTCAATGTTGAGAGGAAGCAGGGCGCAGAACGAGTTAGAGAGCAAGATGCTCATCCTCAAGCAGCTGGAAGGTGTATACAAAACATCAACAGATCTCGACCAGCGAAAGAGGGTTGCCAAGGGAATTCGTGACGTAAAACGCTCCATCAGCAACCTCCAGTCCATCCTCTCCGTCCAGGAGAAATACGGCCTTTCCCAGGATCAGAAGGAAGAAGAGAGCGAGGACGCTTTCAAGCTCCTGAATCGCATCACGGTCACCAAGTTCGTCAATGATTCGAGAGACACGGAGATGGATGCGATTGTATCCTATGTGGATTTCTATGAGAAAAATTACCTGCCCGTGCTCAGCGAGTACTATGTAAAGCTTGGTTACAACAATTCCATGAAGCGTGATACCTTCTATCCGCGGTACATGGAACTGAAAAAGATACTGAATGAGTACATGTACGAGGTCGAGGTGCGGAACAGCGAAGAGTTCACTAAAATTGCTGTATATAAAGATACATCGCTCGTGTACAAGCTGCGGCAACAACACCTCATGGGCCTGGACAGGTATTACAGGGATTTGAGGTCATTCATAGATGAGCTTCTCGACGATCACTCATCGGGCAGTAGCAGTGTGCTCAACCCGCTTGATTTCGTGAGTATGAGTGAGTTCGAGGTGGATCGAAAGCTGGACGGGTATACGGTGATCAATGCACTCATGGAGCTTCATACCTTTTCCGACGAGATAATTCGATTCCTCGCTATACCAAATATATGAGCTGTAAACCGTGCATGCATGTATGCACAAAGCTAGACATGGCGGAAAAGAGGTTTCCAGACAATGGCAAATATGCAGTTAGGTGATGAGGCAAACAGCACCATTGGACCGAAATCCAATTTTGAAGGTAGGTTTGCGATACAGGGCTCGCTGAGGATTGATGGTAAGTTTGAAGGTGAAGCACTCATCGTTGACAAGGTGCTCATCGGTCCGAAGGGAAAAGTGAAGACCAATATACGGGCGTCAAACGTGGTTGTTGAAGGAATCCTCATCGGGAACATTGATGCCACAAGCAGGGTCTTGCTCCTTCCCACGAGCAGGATACTCGGTGATATAAAGACTCCGGAGTTGATTATACAGGCAGGTACCATACTCAAGGGCCGCTGCACCATCAGCCATGACTCGGAACAGGATGCAAAGGAGATGATATACTCGTTGTATGAGCAGGACAGTGAGTGACCGTACACCGGGCACCCTCCTCACTCCACACTGCTTTTCTGCGACAGATAAAAAATCGTGGCTATGACAGCGATGATGAGGTTGATGATGCCTGTGTAGAGCGCAACATTGATGCCTCTTTTCAATATGTACAGTACGGTGTACCGGTGGGTGTACATGAAGATACTGTTTACATCGAGGTACAGGTGGTGAAACAGGTAGCTGAGAACAGGCATAATGATGACAAATATGAGAAGCTTGAAGCCGGGTGGAAAATTGTAAATGCTCCGGCTTGTCCAGGCGATTCCTGCAAAAATGAGTGTAAGAACATAAACTGAAAAGAAAACGCCAAGCTTTCTGGCAAGATAATAAGACCTGCCTTCAATATTGAAACCGTTTTCCTTCAACGCGGTGCCGAGGTTGAAACGTTCGTATACATCGAGCTGTCTCACCAGCCGGCTGTTGTCATTGAAATACATAAGGTATTGGGGGTGCAGTCCGTTTTTAATATAGTTCAATTCCTCCTGGTCTGGAGAAACCTCCTCATAATCAGTACCGTTTTTTAATCGTATTCTGTTGCTGACCCACTTTCCATAGGTGTATGTTTTCCACTTCCCGTCGATGAGACGGTTGATATCAATGAAATAATACTGGTTTTCCCACGGGATGATTCTTCCCACGCTGTTTATGATAAGCCTTCTCTCAGTATCACCAATGTTCTTTTTCCTGAATTCGATGAAAATGATGTCGTCGTATGAGGGTGACCATACATATGTTGCGATTTCTTCTGGAAGGAAGTCATGCTGCGAAAGTTCTTTCTGAACATCGCGGTAGTAGAGCTCAACGTCCTTGTACAACTCCGGATGGTCTGTTTTCAGGTCTTTATAGAGGAGAAGTTCAGTTAGATGTCTGTAGGCACCGTAATAATCCTCCTCTTGAAAGGCCCTTAACGCTTTCTCCTTTGTCCTGATGTATCGCTGAATGATCTTCTCATCAACTGAAAGTGTTCCTGGGAAACTTTCTGCTTCCCGCTTCACTCTTTCATATGCCTCTCTGATCTCCCTTCTCTCTCCCTCAACCGCGAGTGCGCGCTCAAAGTAGTAGAGAGCCATGGTGTACTCTTCATTTTCTTCAGCATTGAGGCCCTTCTGATATGACGTGAGAGTATCCTCTTCTGGTGGAGTGGTGTCCTCCTTCTGAGTTCTTGGAGGAGTTCTAAACATTTTCTCGAGAATAGCCTCCTGCATACTCCGGGCATCTTCATTGGTGCTGTCTATATCCAGGTATATCTCTACAACCTCCAGGGCTCTCTCCAGGTCTTCCGTACGGCTTAAGCTTTCTGCTTCGGCAAGGGCCGCATGGGCAATTCGTGATTGATGGAGTATCTGCTCAGTTTTCTTGAACAGTCTCGGCTCGAAAAGAAACTCAGCGAATATGATCAAAATGATATATGCAATCAGTACAAAGTATGAGGGAACGGCAATAGTGTGGTATGGGAAGGACTCTCTCTGGAATGGAGAGAGCGTGAAGAACACGGAAAATGATATGACGAACAGGAATATCACCAGAGGCGGCAGTAGTTTGAGTGTGTGAATGAGGGCAAGCCGTGAAGACAAACCTGAGCGGTTTATAATTTCAATGGGTTCAGCCATAGAAACCCACTGATTTCTGTAATTGGAGCTTCTCTTCCTGATGCGCTCCTGCCGGTTTCTTATCCGTTCATCCCTGCGCCTCTGTGACTGTTGTATGAGTTCCCCTTCCGGAGAGCCTCGCCGAAACATATTGACGAAGGAATCTACAAGCCCTCCCCCGTCTTCCACATCAGCCTGCAACTTTGCTGCAGGGGATGGGGCCTGCTCCTCGATTATTTCTGTATGTCGGGATTTTTGCAGGCTTCGGTTGTGATAACCGTAGAGTATGGCAAAGAGCAGGAAAAAACAGACGATGAAGACGAATATGAGAATGGACACTGCATTTTTCGATGCACTATTCATACATTGACCGTTGCATGTTCGAGATTAGCCCCTGGCCCTGCTTTGCGATTTAATAATTACATCGAGCAATAATCCGCACAACCCGAATACGATTGCAGGAAAGAGGTATGCATACATTCCCAAAAATGACGTCAGAGTTATGAACCTGTTTACGGCTTTTATCATAAAGTTGTAGAAAAAGGGGAGAATCGCCAGTACGAGAAAAATCCCGATGATTCCGGAAAACCCCCATCCCGTATCGTTCATTGCGTAGACAAGCGGAATCGATATCATGAGGAACGTGAGGAGGAGTGCCCCGAACAGGATGTACAGGTGAGGTCCCGTCAGAGATCCCCTCTCCCTGAGCCATCGGTATATCTCACGTATCTGTTTTTCATAACCTCTGAATATCTGCAAATCGGTTGTATTTTTTCGCCTCAAAAAGTCGCTGTAGGGGATGCGAACCGTATTGCCTGGAAGGTTTCC
>JAGLSF010000259.1 GCA_023136305.1 Spirochaetota bacterium | reverse complement strand
GCAGGCTGGCAGACAACCAATATGAAACAGGGGGTTGTGGGACTCAGTCCGAATCAAGATGCCGTCATACAAATTACCCTCACAGATAAGCAATCCATTGAAACAGCTGCCAATGAGTTTTTTTCACAGCAAGGTTTATCGGCAGGTACACAGATAGCAGGAGAGATCAATGGTTTGCCGGAGATCAGCGGTGAGTTCGCCGTGACAACTGAACAGGGAGTCTTACGCGGTCAGGCAATCTTTTTACACTACGAAGGTTTTGTGTATCAGCTGTTGGGGTACAGCGTCGAACAGAGCTGGCCGGGATACGCTGCTGTCGTGGAGAACTCGGTTCGTAGTTTTAATATTCTTACCGATCAGAGAATTCTGTCAGTACAGCCTCTGCGTATAAACATCGTGACTCTCGACCAGCCTATGACATTTGAGGATTTTATCTCGCGTTATCCGTCGTCAATTTCAACTGAGACGCTCTCACTTATCAACCAGGCGGAACTGAATGATCAGTTCGATGCAGGACAGAAGCTCAAACAGGTTGTGGGAGAGAAGATCGAATAACCCACTCTCAATAAAAAATCCAGAACAATGAGAAAAAAGTGCAGAGACATACCCTCGTTTCTGTGGTAGAATACTCGCTCAATCCCGCGCTGCAAACATCAGCTGGAGGAGACCCCGATTTCATGTTTCGGCGAGGATAGTACAGTAGACACGAGGTGAAGTTATGAGCGAGCACATCGAAGTGGTAAAGCGTGCAATAGAGTTCAACAGACCAGACTATCTTCCTATGGAGACCATAGACGTTCCCCTGATTTACAATGCCTATCACACGATGGATCCGAAAGAGGCGCGCTTTGTTCCCGGTGCAGAACAGGCCGACTCGTTGTGGACGAACTGCTACTCCTGGTTTCATGAGGAGATCGGTAAAGACCCTAACGGTGAGAGCCTCAGGAAAGATCAATTCGGCGTCAGGTTCAAGGTGCCCCATAATTTGAATGCAACCTATTCTATTCTTGAAAACCCCCTGGCCAGCAAGAGCAGTCTGTCGGGCTTTGAGTTTCCCGATCCCGATGACACTGATCCCCACTATGAGAAACTTGCAGAGACGATTAGAAGGGAGTACCCTGACCGGTTTATCGACGGTTATATTGACGCGGGCATCTTACTGACCACCATGTTCTTATTTGGTGAAGAGCGTTTTCTCATGAACATCGCTGACAACCTGAAATTCGTCATCGAGGTGTATGAGAGGGTCATGGAGTATTACAAGGCACTGGTGTTGAAATACAAGAAAGCGGGCGCTCACATGATCACCGACATAGAGGACATCGGCGGAACGTCTAGTCTGCTGATCAACCCCGACACGTGGAGAAAGCATTTCAAACCCATACTGACAAGATTTTTTCACTTCGTGCACGAACAGAATATGTACACG
Source organism: Spirochaetota bacterium (assembly GCA_023136305.1). Taxonomy (GTDB): domain Bacteria; phylum Spirochaetota; class B62-G9; order B62-G9; family DRHN01; genus JAGLSF01. The sequence goes on along the minus strand of JAGLSF010000259.1, from coordinate 1,974 downwards.
GGGCTGCTCATCGATGGTCACTGCGAGCAGGTACTCGATGATCTTCTGGACATGGAAATCGATGTATTCAGCAACTTCGACAACCACACCACGGGTCTTGCCAATATCAGGGACAAGCTGCGCGGCAGGATCTGTGTTAAGGCCACAGTCGATATGCAGCGAACGCTTCCCATGGGCACACCTGAAGAGGTTGGCAGGGAAGCCCGTGAGCTGGTAGAAGCTTTTCAGACACCGGAGGGAGGCTTCATCTGCGAGGTGGTTCGGTGGCACAGGCCTTCCTATCCAGAGAAAAATGTGCTGGCATCGGTTCGGGCATTCAACGAATATAGAAAGGTCCTCACATCATGAGGTTCTTACCTTTTTACAGAAATATGAGATATATACAGATCGAATAAATCAGTTATTCTCGGTGAATTGACTTCGGATACTGTGAGATATCAATTCTCATTACGCTTGACAGTGTGCGGGAAAACAGTGTAGTATTGTTTTTCATCTTTCCCAAAGATTCGACAACTCACCCGGTGGTGATTCATTCTCCATGACAGGAGAAGAATGATAAAAAACAATATACTGCAAGGAGGTTGTAACGATGAAGAAGAGAAGTAAAGCTTTATGTTTTGTGCTGTTTGTGATTTTTGTAATGGTTTCCTTCTCAGTGGCCTTTGCGAACAAGGGGGAGGATAAACCCATGGAAGAGTTGGAGCTCGGATATGTCATCCCCTACGAAATCGGATGGTACACCTACTTTGTCCAGGGATTCGAGCTGGTGGCCAAGGAGCACGGGGTAAAAACCACTCGCCTGCACAACCAGTACAATCCCCAGGAGGAGCTCACTGCTGTCCAGGACTTGATTACCAGGGATGTTGACGTCATCTGCGTGACCTCTCCAACACCGGAAAGTGCCCAGCATGTGGCTACACTGGCAAACGAGGCCGACATACCGATCCAGGTAACTGAAACCACCATTGCCTCGGGCCCCGGTAAAGCTTTTGCTCGTTTGGATTTTGACTGGTACGAGATCAATGAGGCGATGATCGATGCCCTGAGAAAAGATGAAAAAGGGGAGTTGAAGATCGTGTATATCGCCGGAATGGCAGGTTCGGCTCCCGTTCAGTTGATGCTGGATGGGATTTATGCCGGCATCGACAAGTATGACGATGTTGAGCTCATTTCGATGCAGTATGGTGAATACAAGATCGATAAATCCATGAACATCATGCAGGACTGGCTGCAGGCTGGTCTGGACTTCAACGTTGCAATCGGCGCCTGCCAGGAGATTACGGAGGGTATCATACAGGCAATCAATCAGAGCGGTGTCGATCCCGACTCCATAGTTGTCGTGTCCTCCAACGGCGGACCCATGGATACCCAGAATATTGCGGAAGGCGAAATCGACTACTGCATGAGCTACTCCCCCGGTGTCAACGGTGCTATTTATGCACGAAACGTCATTGCATATATGAACGGTGAACCCTATCAGGAATTGGCGTACGGGCCCTATGTCTGGACCAACGCCGACAATTATCTGGACATATACCTCACCTGGGATGTGACCGAAGAATATCTGCCCCTCGTTGACTATTTCGTGGAAACGGGAAAGTATGATGCAAGTCTGTTAAAGTAACAGGAAAAATGCTGTCTAGCCCTGGGGTTTTTCCCCGGGGCTATTTCTTATTAGAGAAGGAAGCCGCATTGAGCGATACGCCGATTTTACACATCGATAACGTCAGTAAAGCATACCCTGGAGTCCAGGCACTAGATACGGTCAATTATGATCTGTATGCGGGAGAGGTTCACGGCCTGGTAGGTGAGAATGGTGCGGGTAAATCGACCCTCATAGAAATCCTTGCCGGTTCCATACGCCCGGACAGAGGCGAAATCATTGTTGACCAGGATGCGTATGAACATCTGGATCCTGGGAAATCCATCGAACTCGGTATTCAGACCGTACACCAGGACAACCAGCTGGTGGAG
>JAGLSF010000258.1 GCA_023136305.1 Spirochaetota bacterium | reverse complement strand
CGAGATCGACAGGGTGTATTTTTCCCTTTCGCTGCCCTTGTCCTCACTGGGGTAGCCGTGAATTGAGATTACACCACTCTTCCCAATGGCATTGATACTGTTGTAGATCACATTCAGGATCGCCCGGCGGATCTGCGTACCGTCAACAAGAAGATAGACACTATCCCCTTCATGCGTGAACTGAAAATCCACATCCCGGTGTATACTGTCATCATTCAGGAAAGCCAGTGTATCATCTATTATGGTTATAATGTCATGTTTTCCCATCCTGGTATCCGGAAAACGGGCAAAATTGGAGAACTCGTTCACCATTTCTGTGATATTCTCGACCTCGGCGATGATTGTCCCTATTGCCTTGTTGAGCACCTCACGGTATCTATCATCACGGCCGTACTGCTTGAGCAGCCGCTCGGCAGACAGTTTTATTGGAGTGAGCGGATTTTTAATCTCATGCGCAATCTTTCGTGCAATATCACGCCACGCCGCACTTCTCTCTGAATGCTTCAGCAGCTCCTTATTCAATTTTAGGTCACGGGTCATCCTGTTAAAGGAATCGATGAGCTGCTTCAGCTCATCCTTTGCATTGACTTGTATGGAATACTCGAGATTACCTTCAGCAACACGCTGCGTCGCCTTGGCCAGCTCTTTTATTGGTACCGTTACCTGCCTCGATATGATGAGGCTCAGATAAAAGGAGAGGAGTACGAAGGGCATGGTAATAACGACGAAGAAGAGAATCACAATAGCCTTTATTGGTTCCCGTATGATTTTCAGCGTTCGATAGCTTTGAAGGCCTGAGGATATTGTATCTGTGTATCTCTGTATGTGTGCAGGTATCTTTCTCAGGAGATAGTAGCCGGTGTTTTCGGCTGGAAAAATGAGATATTCGTTATCAGTAACGGTCAGCCGTTTCCAGGACTCTGTGGGCAATTCCCCAGCTACATTGAGATCACGTATCATGCTAACTGCATAGACATCATTGAGATGGGCCGTTTCGAGATTTCCCGAACCATCAATACGTGCGATGCCGTCTATACTTTCAAACTCCATATTCCGAAGAATGTCGAAGTCGCACTCTTCACAGCGCATGCGCCACTCGCGCAGGCTTTCTTCAGTGAATTTACCGAAAAGCTCTTTCGATACTTCAAGTGCATCCATAAGCGAGTCCTCGACTCCCCGCACAAACCAGAGATTGATACTCTTTGATATGAAATTGTTTGAGATCAGGGAGAGGGGCACGATCGGTATGAGCGTCACGAGGAGAAAAAAAAGGGTCAGCCGAAGCCTGAATTTCGACCCCTCCCTGTTCCGTACCCGGTCGATAATGATCCGCACACTATTGTAGATTACCAGGAAGAACATAATGGCAAAGATAAAAATGAGAGACAACAGGAGTATGCGGTTCTGTGTGATGGACTCGAAGAGGGATATGGGGTCAACGCTGAATAAAAAATAGGTGGTAGCACTGAAGTAGAGCGAGAAGATGCCAATTATTATGACGAGAAAGATATTTTGTCTGTTAATCGACTTAAGAAGCTTCATGTCCAAATCACATGTTCTGAAGGGTCACTTCCGTCTGTGTCCATCCGCTCTCAAAGTTCCAGGGATCGAAAAAGAGCAGGAAAATGCCGAAGGGTGGAAAGAGCCGTATGGTCTGCATTTTAATCTTTGCCCGTATATAGACCTGCCCAGTGTGCTCAAAACCCGTCAGGTTCATGGTCAGCGGATTGATGGCGGTATTCATGATCCCAAGGATATCGCCGTAGCTGTGCGCAATATGGTGATTCTTCCGCATGTTGTCTTCCAGAACGAAGCTGTTTTCCCATACATCGTAGAATATGTTAAAGGATTCTGACTGTTCCCGAAATGTGGATTTTGATCTACCAATAAAGCGTGCCGAATTAGAAAGTTGAAAGGTTATAAAAAACTTCGCAGTGATGCCGTTACGAATTGCATCAATGGTATCGTAGGAGATGCCACCCACTATGGCAAAGGAAAACTCTATCCTCTCCCCTGTACGTGAATGATCGGAGAATTGAATGGATAGTCCATCCGCCCTTGAGAGAGAAAATGGGAGTACAGAAAGGGCGATTATAAAAATAAAGAAGGCTCTCAGTTTAGTCATACATCAATCATTAAATCTGTAGTAGTAACCAAGTGAAACATTGTCTCCATCAATATCGAGGGAATAACCCTTTTCAGCTCTGGATTCTGTGTATCGGTCGTTGTACCTGTGGGCCGACTGGACGGCATCAACCACACTGAAGATACGTAACCCCAGCGCTTCAACGAGATACCCTATGATGAGTACCTTTGTACCAGTCTCAAAACTGCTCCAGTCAACGTTGACGACCTCTTCGGTCGATCCATACTTTGAATTGATGTGACTGACGAGCAGGATAAGCAGAATCTTGTTCGTGAGGTCCGCGGCAATAAAGAGAGATCCCTTCCAGTACTCATGTACGTATATCTGACCGACACCCATCATAAACCATGAGAGGAGTCCCGCAATGAAGGGATCCTTCCGTGGAGGTACTCCCTCCGTTCCCTGATAGGGCTCATACTCCGGAATACCGTACATACGAACGTCATGAAGCAGCAAATGCCCGTAGAAGCTGCCTTCACCATACTCAACCATGCTTCTGATTGATATGGGAGTGGTTCGATCACTCCCGTAGAGCACGGTGAAATGTGCAAGCAGGAGAATTGCCAGAATGGAGCACAGCACTTTAAACCGCATCAGGTTTCGTACACCCCTTTATGAACAGGGATACATGAGGCCACTGTTCAGCGGCCTCATTAAAAATAACCCGAAATACCGAAGCTGTAGGCCTTCATCTCGGGGTCATACTCCAGTTCGGGCTGTATCTTTTGATCGAGTTCCATGTTGTACCTGCGTGTCGTGTTGACTGCATCGATGATATTGATGAAATGTACGACAATCAGCGTGGTACCGAGAACTATGGCTGTGGTTCGTTGAGTCGAACTCACATCCCCATCCTTCCCGCTTATCTTGAGACCCAGACTGATACCGCCCGTCACACCCAACTCAACTTCCGCAACTGATATGATGGTGCCATACAGGAGGGCAAACTCCACAACCATGAATGAAGCACCCTTGAAGATGGAACCTGCATAGAACTGACCTAGTCCGGGAACATACCAGGAAAGGGCCCCGGCGAGAATGGGGTCCTTGTGCTGCTGTAGATCAGCCTCCTGTGCCAAACTCAATACTGGAACTGTGAGGGCCAGAAGCAGCAGGAGAGCGGCCAGTATCCTTTTCATGATGCGACCTCACTGTCGATATCAGACTCGAGCAGGGCCGAAATGCACGCAACCGCATCACCTTCGTCATCACCATCAGCAATTATGGTAATTTTCGAGCCTTCGCCTGCCGCCAGCATCATGACACCCATAATACT
>JAGLSF010000257.1 GCA_023136305.1 Spirochaetota bacterium | reverse complement strand
TGTGGGTGCCATTGGCATGGAGGACTGCGCCTTCATCGACACCACTATGTGCATTCGCTGCTACTGCTGCCATGAGATGTGCCCCAAAGATGCCATCAAGCTTGGGGAGGGTACGCTCTATCGCTTCTTCAAGGGACAGAAGGTCAGGGCTCGATGAGCAGCCCTTCATGGGCAGGAATGATCTCCAGGTCGCTTTTCGGGTAGAGCTTGTTTTTATAGGAGATGCCGATGCGAACGATGTCGGATATCTTCTCGTCCGAGTAGGTGGGGTCATAGTGAAAGAGGACGACCTTTTTTATGTTCGCATTGTAGGCAATATCGATGCCGAATTGAATGGAGCTGTGACCCCAGTCGATCTTACTCAAGGCCTCGTCGAGTGTGTACTGTGAATCGAAGGTGAGCACGTCAGCATCCCTGTAGAAGTCTATCGCCTGATGGAGCTGGCCGTAGTTTTTATCGTTGAACTCTACATCGCTGCTGTAGATAAATGTTTTATCGTCTGCCTCCACGCGATAGGCGAAGGAATCACCCGGGTGGTTCTGCTTCATTACCCTGACAGTGTATGATTTGAAATCATAGGCCTCATCGGGATTGAGCTGAATGAACTTCTTTTGTGACTGCATGTAGTCCATGCTGATGGGAAAAAACCGGGGGTCGTGTTGATAGCGCAGCCGTTCCTCCAGGTCGGGAAAACAGGAATAGAACTCGAACTTATTTCCCGGGATGAATAGGGGTGCGAAGAAGGGCAACCCCTGTATGTGGTCCCAGTGTGTATGGCTGAAGAAAAACCTGGCAGTTCCCTTACCCTTGGAGAATTTGTCCTTCATCAAATCGAAACCCAGCATGCGGGCCCCGGAACCGCCGTCAAATATGATATGTTCGTTCCCAATACGCACGTACACACAAGGGGTATTGCCGCCATAGGTGGATTTTGCGTGAAAGGGGACCTGCCGGACAGCATCCTTCAGCTTCAGTCCTCTGTATTCCTTTGTCCTGAGAATCCGTACGAAGAAACGTTTAACCTTCAGCTCCACCTCTTCAGGCAGGGTTGGGGTGGGGAGTGACCCTCGTACTCCGTAGTATCGTATTTGCATAATGGTCCGTGTTTTTGGTGCAATATAGGGTTCTTCCTTAAATTTTCGACAGGTAAGGCCAAATTCCACACAGAAAAGTGAGCACTCTTCTGTCGAATACCTTGACAGGGGTTGAGAGCCGCGGTATCCATTGTGTTTATTGACTAGATGAGATCCTTCCTGAGCTTACACACCATGGTGTAATCGGGACTTATGATGTTTCCCACATCGAATTCAGCCGCCTGACCGAGAATGAGGCTTGCCCTTTCAATGCCCATGTCAAAATCACTCTCGAGCCATCTGAGCATCTCGGTCAGCGCAAACTGAAGGGCCTGTTCCATGGGACGGGCGTTTCCAATGGTAAACAGCCTGTCCCGGGTCTCACTCCTGGGCCATGAAATGGTCTTTCCCTTGCGAAGCTGGACGGTACACTGAACGGCGAAAGATGTCTCGACGCCGGTACCCGTAATCTCACCATCACCCTGTACCGCATGGCCATCACCGAAAAATAGTAGTGCCCCCTGGGTGAACACTGGGAGGTGAAGTGTCACGCCCTCACCGATGCCTCTGTAATCCATATTTCCACCGTGGGGACCACAGGTAAGGGTGGAGATTGACTGATGTTCAGGCGGCGCAACACCGATACAGCCGAGCATGGGTGCAAAGGGAAGCTCAACGAGGGTTTTTCCCGTTGCGGGGTCGTTATATATCACTTTTCTCTTCTCCCGGTCGAGATTCCAGTCGCGGTATTCCTTTTCCGGAAGATTCTTAACGAAGAGAGGTTCAACCACATTGGGCCTGAGCACGGAAGAGGTCCACCCTGTGTCGCGGTTCGGACAGATCATTTCAAGGTGAGCGAGAAGCGTATCGCCGGGCTCTGCCCCCTCTATATAGAAGGGACCTGTCACGGGGTTTGGTTTTTCGGCTACTTTTTCCAAATGGCCGTCGTACCCGTGTGCATCTGCCGTTGTGGTGATGATGCGGTCGCCCGGATTGACTTTCAGCACAGGCTCAACCGGACCGAGGACGTTGTGATAGATGTGCGGCTCATATCGATGTGTTTGCATGACGCAGGACTACTTTTTATTGACGTGTTGAAAAATTTACAGTAACCATATTATTGGTATTGTTCAAGCAATTAAGAAATGGGTTGATGCAGTGGTATCGGGGCCGGAGTTCAGAAGAGTACTCAAGACGGTTGAGGACAGGTGCCGAAAGCAGTCGATCTACATGGTCGGACCTGAAAAGGCCCGGTTTTTACGCAGTCTCATCCTCCGTGCAAAACCACGGTGTGTAATTGAGTGCGGTACTGCAATCGGCTATTCGGGCCTTCACATTGCTGATTCACTGCGTCGGAGCGGAGAAGGGCGGCTGATCACCGTGGAAATCAATCATGAGCGTGCTATGGAAGCAGAACAAAACTTCTACAAGGCCGGGGTGGGAAATATCATCGATGTTCGAACCGGCGATGCCGCCGTGGTGCTGAAGGAAGTGTATGAAGCGGTCGATTTCCTCTTCCTCGACAACAGCTACAGCAACTACCATCCCTGCCTCCTGTCCATCATGCCTCGGCTCAAGGATGGAGCGATTATTGTTGCGGACAATGTGGGTATTGGTGCATCAGGCATGGCCGATTATCTCACCTATGTTCGTTCGCACTTTGAGAGCAGGTCCCACTGGTTCGAGCTTGATCTCCCCTGGGCATCCCGTGATGCCATGGAGGTGACCATCTATACCACATAAGAGGTGTTCCCGTGTACGCAGAAAGATTTTCACCCTTTGGCACCACAATCTTTTCAGAGATGACTAAACTGGCCAATGAGAGGGGAGCAATCAACTTGGCCCAGGGATTTCCCGACTTCGATGCCCCGTCTGAGATTCTCGAGGAGGCGGTGGCTGCACTTCGGAGCGGACAGAACCAGTACGCACGCTCCATGGGGCATCTCCCGCTCGTTGAGGCCCTTGCGAAGAAGATCGAGCATGACTATGGGCTGCACTACGATCCCCACAGCGAAATACTCGTCACCAATGGCGCAACCGAGGGGATTGCGAGCGCCTTTCTGGGATTGCTGAACCCCGGAGATGAGGTGATATTCTTCGAGCCCCACTATGACAGCTATCCCGCGTGCGCCGCAATTGCGGGTGCCGTATGCCGCTTCTGCACGCTCAGGTTTCCCGACTTTGCCATTAACTTCGATGAGCTCGAGGACTGTTTCAGCGACAGGACCCGCGTGCTTTTTATCAACACGCCTCACAACCCGACGGGTAAAGTCTTTTCGCAGGGAGAGCTTAAGTGCCTCGCGGAACTCTGTGTCAGCCGGGATGTCCTGGTGATCACCGATGAGGTGTATGAGCACATCACCTA
>JAGLSF010000256.1 GCA_023136305.1 Spirochaetota bacterium | reverse complement strand
GAATGGCAAATTCCCTCGACTCCCCGCCCAGCTTCTCGGCAGCACTTTTGACACCCTCGGCAAGAATGTCTCCTATGCCTTCCCGCAGGGCAATCATTCGAACGAGCTCGGGGAGCGCCTTGGGGTTCCCCCAGCTGAGATCAAGACCCCCCAACTCCTCTCTCTTCAGTATGCCATGCTCGAAACATTCCATGGCGAAGGCAATAATGCCTCCGGCTGAAATGGTATCGATGCCGTACTCATTGCAGAGATAGGTAGCATGAATCGCCGCCTCCAGATTGTCGTTGAGCACAAATGCGGTGAATGCAGAGAGAGACTCGTACTCCGAACCCTCGTGAACCGGAGTCTTGAACGCGCCCTTCTTCACCTCAGCGATTCTTCCGCAGGCAATCGGGCAACCCCTGTAACAGCCGTGATTACGCACCAGATAGGTATTGAAAAACTGATCGTATAGCTGCTCGGCCTTTCCCCACGAGTTGGAATGCCAGTTTTTCGTCGGCCAGTCTCCTGCAGCGTCGTTGGGCACCATGTCTCCGGTGGTTCCGTGTTCCTTGAAACCGGCTGCAGTCTCATTTTCACGAAGTATATCCAAGGCCTTTTTCACAGCCTTCTTCAGCCTGTCGGGCTCCGCCGCATTGAGCTCATGGGACCCCTTCACGGCTATGCCAAGCAGATTCTTCGAACCCATTACGGCACCCACCCCGCACCGGCCGGCAGCCCGCTGCTCAAACATAACTGTTGCAATTTTGACAAGCTTTTCACCTGCAGGGCCGATGCACATGACCGAAATTCTATCATCACCCAATTCCCTGCGTATCATCCCTATCTTTTCCAGAACTCGCCTGCCTGCGAGCTTCGCTGCGGGCTTGATCTGAACGGTATCATCGTTTATGTAGATGTACACAGGTTCATCTGACCGGTCTTCGATGATGAGCACATCGTAACCGGCACTTTTCAAGTCAGGACCGAAATCACCACCGCACCTTGACTCGCCCCATGTATTCGTGAGAGGCGATTTGAAGCAGACGATGATGCTTCCGCCTCCCGGTATTTTGTTCGCCGTGAGGGGGCTGGTGACAAAGAGCAGCTTGTTTGCAGGCGCAAGCGGGTCGATGCCCTTTTCAAGCTCATCGTACAGTATCCGGGCTCCATATCCGGCACCGCCAAGGTATTTTCTCATGACATCTGGGTTGACATCCTCAACCTTCACCTTTTTATCCCTGAGCGATATCCTCAGCTGTTTTCCGGCATATCCAAACTTCAGCTCTTGCATAGTGTGGTCCTCCCTATACCTGGTGATTCAATGCCAGTACTGTATCATAACTTGACAGACATGAAAACGGTTATGTCCCGTCGATTTTCCTGCAAAAATTCTTCAGCTCTTTCACTGTCTTCTCGTCCAGAACCGGTTCGGGCTGATGGGACTGCAGGATATCAATGACCCTCTCCCTGCAACGTTCCCCCATCGTCTTCGCGCCTCCCTTCTCCCACGAATCATGTACCTGACGGTCCAAAACCTTTGGCGACCAGATCTCCTCTTTGAAATGCTCGAGCGTGTGCTCGTCCTGCAGGTACTGCCCCCCGATACCGGTGCGCTCGATCACATCCACTGCGAGGGACTCTCTGTTTACCCGTACCCCCTGCATCATTCTTTTTACCAGAGAGACTGCCTCATCGACAAGCACGAGCATTTCCAGGGAACCGGTCAGTCCCGATTCTATGTATCCGTTGTCGTGTATGAGATTTGCCCCCGACAGTGCAGCCATCAGAATAGACAGCCCTGCCTCCAGAGCTGCCTGTTGATCGAATACCTTTGAGTCGGTGCAGCCGGATGTCGAAAAGACCGGAATCTTCAAGTACTTCGCAATGTCACTGAGCGCGGCATCGAGGAGGAGAAGCTCAGGCGAGCCATAGGTAAAAACCATTGTCCTCATGTCGAGACTGGTGAAAACGCCGCCCATAACAAACCCCGTACCGGGATTCTTCAGTTGCGAGAGCACAAGACCAGCGAGCGTATCTGCGAGACCGCCTGCGAGTACACCGGCCATGGTTACCGGTGCAGTGCCGCCTGCGCTGGGAGCGGGCACGTACACGACCGGAATCCTGTGCTTGGCAGCGATGAGTACTTTTTCCAGCGCTGTTTTCGAATGGACCAGGGGTGAGATCGGCTCTGCGTATATACCAAAGAGCGGGTTCTGTCTGAACTCGCGCTCACCTCCCAGCACCAAACATGCCATGTCATACTGGTCCTGCAGACCCTGTCCGTCAACAGCGGTTATCACATATGGTTTTGCCGTTCCCATGAGCATGGCGAGAAACTGGTGCCGGTCATAATGCGCCTCCGGCACGTCAGATACGAGCCCGTGCGACATGAAAAAATCGAGGTTGGGCAGGGCATCGACAACCTTTGCCGCTGCAACAACATCGTCGAACAGGGTTCTTCGCCGTTGGCCGGTTTCAGGATCCATGAAAAAGGGAAGATCGGAACCGGTTCCGAAATGGATTCTATCCTTTTCGAGAACGAGCCCCCTTCTTCCGTTCCGTCCGGCAAGCACGATTCTTCCGGGTGCCGTTGCCAGCGCACCTTTCACCATGAACGACGGGATCTTCACCACCTTTCCATCAGCACTCGATGCACCGCCATCCACGAGCAGTTGGAAACCCTCCTCGTTTTCGATCTTGACGCCGATGCGTTCAAGAATTTCCATGCTGGCACTCAGTATCTCCTCGATCTGATCGTCAGAAAGAACCCGGAACTGCAGCGTGACGTTCTCCTGGTAATTAACTCTCATATCTCCTCCATCTATCCCATGAGTGTTCTCTACCCATTATGCCGAATTATGGAAACACATCACCTATCCAGTTACCCGCCTCATTTCCTCTTCATCCCATGTCGGGCTTGTGGGCAGACAGAATGCCAGCTATGCTCCGCCTTTTCGTCTCTGACAGGGGCACAGGCATATGCTCCTCGAATATTTCCCTGGCTTTCCGGTTCAGGACACTCCTGATATCCCGTGACCCCGCTTCCTGCCACAATTCGAACATTCTTCGGTCGAGAAAACGTGGAAACCAGAAATTTTTCTTGAAGTGGGCGGCAGTATGCTCTTCCGCGATAAAATTACCTCCGGGTCCCACCTTTTCGATCAGGTCGAGTGCAACACTGCTGTCATCAAACCGAAGCGGCTCAAGCATGTATTTCACCATACTGATGATCTCGTCTGCAAAGAGCACCGACTCAAAGGAAGAGGTGAGGCCCGACTCGAGGTACCCGCAATCATGAATAATGTTGCACCCGTTGAGCGTTGCTTCGTAGATAGAGAGAGCATACTCGAGCCCGGCCTGGGCATCCAGCACCTTTGAATCGGTTGAACCTGCAATACAGAAAAAGGGCAGGCGGTAATAATGTGCCATGTCCGACAAACAGGCATTTAAAACATTGAGCTCCGGTGCGCCA
>JAGLSF010000255.1 GCA_023136305.1 Spirochaetota bacterium | reverse complement strand
GGAATGTCAAAATGAAGCTTAAGAGGTGTGCTTGGATGAAACCCTTCAGCCTGCCATCTCTATAATCACAATGTTTCGCTCTTCCTCTTTCAGATGGGGCACCTGTACCCGCTGTATGCGGATATTGTGCTCACCCTTTACCTTTTCACGCAGGTTCTTCATCTCTCTGTCGATTTCAGTGATCTTTCCCTTGAATGCAATTATCACAGTCCCCTCCTTGATTGCATTGCTCGCAAGAGTATGGAGCAGTGGAAGCTCGCCCACTGCCCGTGCCAGAATGACATCGAAGACTTCATGCACATCCCTCACATCGCGCTCAACCACCCTATACCCGGGCAGCCCGAGAAGTGTGCGCATGCTTTCCAGAAAGGCTGCACGCCGCCTTCGCTTCTCCACTGCAGTGATGGAGAGCGACGGATCGGCAATGGCAAGGGGCAGTGAGGGAAAACCAGCTCCCGCTCCTAGATCTAGTATCGACTCCTTTTTCGAAGGTAATAATCGGTAAACCGTGAGTGAATCGAATATATGCCTGATGATGATCTGGTCCCGGGAAGTACTGCCGATCAGATTGGTCTTTCTGTTCCAGCGGACGAGCTCATCGATGAAGAGGAAAAAGGAGTCGAGCATTTTCGGACGAGGAACGAAACCAAGCTCGATCAGACCCGCACTGAGAAGTTCCCTCTCATGTTCCCGGTGAGACATAGGCCTCCCTGTGGCCATCCATTCCATGTCCCCCGTTGCTTTTATTTTTTCCCCCTGCCTTTCCCGACCGCGATGCAGGGTGTACCTTTCGCAAATAGTACAGGAGATTGGACACATCAGCCGGCTTCACGCCCGCTATCCTGGACGCCTGACCCAGCGAACGGGGACGTATCTGCTCGAATTTCTCTTTCGCTTCGGAAGATATGCCAGCCGCCTTCGAGTATTCGATATTATCGGGAATGAGCTCCCCTTCCATACGCCTGAACTGGTCTATCTTCTCGTTCTGCCGAGCGATATAGCCACTGTACTTCACCTCGATCTCCACGGACCGCCGCACGGAACGGTCAAATTCGTCAATTCCGGGCAGGCAGTCCTGCAGGGCATCCATGGTTGCATCCTTGCCCCTCAGAAGATCGAAGCAGGTCTTCCCGCCCTGCCTGTTCTCCTTGAGGAGACCCAGAAGTTTGCGGTACCCCTCATACCTGTGCCGCGCCACTTCAGCATCCACGCCCCTCACGAGGCCGATTTCGGTACCGTATCCGGAAAGCCTCAGATCCGCATTGTCGTATCTGAGATTGAGCCGGTACTCTGCACTGGAGGTGAACAGCCGATAGGGTTCGGAGGTTCCCTTGGTGATGAGATCATCGATGAGCACGGCGATATAGGCCTCAGAGCGGTCGAGGACGAAGGGTCTATCTCCGCGAATAGCCAGTGCGGCGTTGATACCGGCCATAATGCCCTGTGCAGCCGCTTCCTCATAGCCCGAGGTGCCGTTGATCTGGCCGGCGAGATACATCCCCTGTAACCGCTTTGTCTCCAGGGTTGCGTGCAGCTCTGTCGGCGGCACAAAGTCGTATTCCACCGCATAGCCCGGCTTCATGATCTTCACCCGCTCGAGCCCTCTGATGGTCCGGAGGAACCGGTGCTGCACATCCTCCGGAAGGCTCGATGATATACCGTTCAGATACATCTCCTCCGTTTCCACACCTTCCGGCTCTATGAAGATCTGGTGATGGTCGCGATCTCCAAAGCGGACAACCTTGTCCTCGATGGAGGGACAGTAGCGGGGTCCGACACCCTGTATCTGTCCCGTGTACAGCGGAGCACGATCTATATTCTCACGAATGATGCGGTGCGTCTCACCATTGGTGGAGGTAATATGGCAGGGAACCTGAGGACGATCAATAGTATCGGTAGCATAGGAGAAGGGAAAGGGTTCTGAATCCCCATCCTGACGCTGCAGCACATCGAAGTTGATGCTCTTGCGGTTCACCCGGGCAGGCGTTCCCGTCTTCAGTCTCCCGAGGGGAAACCCAAATCCTTCGAGATTCCTGCTCAATTTTTCCGAAGACAGCTCGCCTATTCTCCCTGCATGCTCGTTGTAGGTGCCGATATGTATGAGCCCCCTGAGAAAGGTGCCTGTGGTAACAATGACCTTTTCTGCCCCATATATGTTGCCCCGCGCAGTACGTATACCGCGAACCCTCCTGTCCTCTGTCAGTATTTCCTCCACCATGTCCTGCTTGAGCTCGAGGTTTGGTTCAACTTCGAGGATATGCTTCATATAAAACTGATAGCTCTTCTTGTCAGCCTGTGCCCGCGGTGCCCACACAGCCGGACCCTTGTTGGTGTTGAGCATACGAAACTGAATCCCCGTTTGGTCGATCGCCTTTCCCATCTCACCGCCGAGCGCATCGATTTCACGCACGAGCTGTCCCTTTGCCAACCCGCCTATGGCAGGATTGCAGGACATCTGGGCAATGGTGTCAAGATTGATGGTGAGGAGGAGTGTCTTCTGTCCCATTCTTCCGGAAGCAAGCGCCGCCTCACATCCCGCGTGTCCGGCACCCACGACGATCACATCAAATGAATCAGTATAGGTCATTCACTGCACCCCCCTATAACATACAGGAACAGGGATAGAAGCAGAAGGGAAATCGTGGGCCAACTCTGTCCCGCAACATGTTGACCACTGTCTGAAACCAGCTTATCGTTAGTATCAGAGGACAGACAAGAATCGTCTCCCTGACTAAACGGGGCATCATTATATTAATCTACAGGGAGATCGATATGAGATTTTTTTCATTACCCAGGAAACACTCAGTCATCCTGGCTGCCGCTCTTCTGCTTTTCATCGGCGTCAGCACCGCTTTTTCAGGATCGAGTGACAAGGATAAATCCGCAAAGGGCGATCCTTCCTCGATAGAGGATTCGCACGCACCAGATGCTGATGTAATAATCACTCAGGCTCAGAGCACGGAATCTGACTCACCGCTCCTGCCTGGAGGCGACACCCGCTCAAGCAGGCTCAAGGCGATAACGGGGAGCTGGAACACCAACTGGGAACGCCGAACCATCGAGCTGAACGAGCTCAGGCACGGCGGGCCCCCACGTGATGGTATACCCCCGATTGATGACCCGAAGCATGTAAGCGCCGACGAGGCGGAGGCATGGCTCGAAGGAAACGAGCCGGTTATCGCCTTTATTCGGGGCACTGACGCACGCGCATATCCCCTGCAAATACTCATCTGGCATGAGATCGTCAACGACAGGGTCGGCGGAGATCCGGTGCTCATCACCTTCTGCCCGCTGTGCAACTCATCGATTGTATTCGATCGGCGTGTCGGGGACCAGGTGTACGAGTTCGGCACGTCGGGCCTGCTCAGGAACTCCGACCTGGTCATGTACGATCGCACCACCGAGAGCCTGTGGCAGCAGCTCACCGGCACCGGAATCGTTGGAGAACATGCCGGTGATCGGCTTA
>JAGLSF010000254.1 GCA_023136305.1 Spirochaetota bacterium | reverse complement strand
CGCATTGGGGAGTTGTCCCGAAAAATTAAAGCGATTGACCGCCTTCTGTTCCAATACTATTATTCTTTAACTTCCAACCGCGGGAGCACCCAATGGCAATGGAACACTACCCCTTCAAGGCGATCGAGGAGCGGTGGCAGAAGGAGTGGGAGACGAGCGGCATTCACCGGGTAGAGAGGGACTGTAGCAAACCCAAGTTCTACTGCCTCGAGATGTATCCCTATCCCTCGGGCAACATACACATCGGCCACGTCCGCGTCTACACGATTGGAGATGTGCTTGCACGGTTCAAGCGAATGAAGGGTTATAACACACTCCATCCCATCGGCTGGGACTCCTTCGGATTGCCAGCGGAAAACGCCGCCATAGACGGCGGCATACATCCCACCCAGTGGACGATCAGCAATATCGAGAACATGAAGGGTCAGCTCAAGCGGCTCGGCTACTCCTACGACTGGGAGCGTGAGATCGCCACCTATAAACCGGACTACTACCGCTGGAACCAGTGGATCTTCCTGCAGATGCTGAAAAAGTGCCTGGCCTACAAGAAAGAGGCGGCCGTCAACTACTGCCCCGACTGCAACACCGTGCTCGCAAACGAGCAGGTAGAGGACGGGCGCTGCTGGCGCTGCGGCAACGAGGTTACCCTGCGCAACCTCTCTCAGTGGTTCCTCAAGATCACCGAGTATGCAGATGAGCTCCTGGAGTGTCTGGACAGCATGTCAGGCTGGCCCGATCGGGTGAAGATCATGCAGCGCAACTGGATCGGACGCAGTGAGGGCGTGCTTGTCAACTTCAGGCTCGATGGCAGGGACTTTCCCATCTTTACCACAAGACCCGACACCATATACGGCGTCACCTTCATGGCGATTGCGCCGGAACATCCGCTCGTTGCCGAGATACTGGCCGCTGAGCCCGAGGAAAAGCGCAAAGAGCTGCAGGGCTTCGTACAGCGCATCAAGCGCGATGACATGATCAAACGCATTTCGGAGGACTATGAAAAGGAGGGGGTGTTCACCGGCCGATATGTCCTCAACCCCCTGAACAACGAAAAGGTTCCCCTCTATGTTGTGAACTTCGTACTCATGGAGTATGGTACGGGCGCCATCATGGCTGTGCCGGCACATGATCAACGGGATTTTGAGTTTGCGAGGAAGTATGCGCTTCCCATCAGGGTGGTCATTCAGAATCCCGAATCTGACCTTGATCCCGACAGCATGGATCAGGCCTACACCGAGGACGGCATCAACATCGATTCCGGGCCCATTACCGGTATGCCGAACAGGAAGGGGATTGAAAAAATTTCAATCTATATAGAGGAGATGTCTCTCGGCAAACGAACCATTGACTACCGCCTGAAGGACTGGCTCATTTCACGGCAGCGCTACTGGGGAACACCCATCCCCGTGGTGTACTGCCCCAGTTGCGGTGTCTTGCCGGTCCCCGAGGAGCAGCTGCCGGTTATACTGCCGGAGGATGCCGAGTTCACCGGTTCGGACAATCCCCTGAAATCGAGCCAAAGCTTTCTCGAAACCACCTGCCCGAAATGCGGTGAGAAGGCCACCCGTGAGACAGACACCATGGACACCTTCATAGACTCCTCCTGGTATTTCGAGCGCTACTGCAGTCCCAAGGAGGAGAAAGCCCCCATCAACAGGAGCGACTCCGACTACTGGATGAATGTTGATCAGTACATCGGCGGCATCGAGCATGCCATTCTGCACCTGCTCTACTCGCGGTTTTTCACCAAGTTCCTGCGCGATATCGGGCTCACCTCAGCCGATGAGCCCTTCGAACGGCTCCTCACCCAGGGTATGGTGACCAAGGAGACCTATTACTGCACCGATCACGGCTATCTGTTTCCCCAGGATGTGGACGAGAAGCACCGCTGCAGGAAATGCGGGAAGAAAGTGGAAATAGGCCGAATCGAGAAGATGTCCAAATCGAAGAAGAATGTCATCGACCCCGACGACATCGTCGAGCATTACGGGGCCGACACTGCCCGTCTGTTCATTCTCTTCGCCTCACCGCCCGAACGCGACCTGGAGTGGTCGGAGAAGGGGGTGGAGGGTGCCTTCCGGTTCCTCAACCGGGTGTACCGCCTCTTCAAGAGAGCGGAAAAGTTCTTCGGCAGCCATACGGAGAAAATCCTCCAGTACGAAGAAGAGATCGCTTCAGGGCCAAAGCGGTCAGGAGTTGAGGGCGACATCCTGCACACGGTGCACAAGACCATCAGAAAGGTGAGCGAGGACATCGAGAAACGCTTTCATTTCAACACCGCCATTGCGGCCATCATGGAGATGGTGAACTTCTTTTACGGACTCGAGCCTGAAAAGCTGAAGGATGAAGAACCCGCGCTCCTGGCTTATCTGTCGGGGCTGAAGCATTTTCTGCTGCTGCTCTTCCCCTTTGTTCCGCACATTGCAGAGGAGCTCTGGCACAGGGCTGGATTTGAGGGCTTTCTGCTCGGACATGCATGGCCCTCGTGGATTGACGGGTACACCGAGCAGGACGTGGTCACCATCGTTATACAGGTAAACGGCAAGCTGCGCTCCAAGTTCGAGGCGCCCCGCGACGCGGAGCAGGAGGAGCTTCGCAATCTCGCCCTTCAGGATGAGCGCATCAAAAGCTACACCGGGGGCAAAACCATACTGAAAACCATCATCATCCCCAACAAGCTCGTGAACATCGTGGTGAAATAGCAGCGGGAGATGCGGAGGCATATATGAAAAGACTATCCATAAGCGAGGTGACCACACCCGACTGGAGCTTCAGGGAGGATGTAGAAAACTACAGCGAGCACGGTATACCCGGCATCGGGGTCTGGTATCACAAGATCCGGGACGTGGAAATAGAGGAGGTGAAGAAAACACTTAGGAGTTCAGGCTTGCGGGTGTCAAGCCTCCTTCAGGCGGGTTTCTTTGCCCTGGACAGGAAGAAAAAGGAGGAGCTTTCCTTCTGTATTCCTGAAATGACCGACGCCGTTGAATTGGCGCATGAAATCGGCGCCGAAGCCCTGGAAATCATCACGGGCCCTCCTGACCTCACGAAGGGGGGAATCGGGGAGGTTGAAAAACTTACCATCCGTTCCCTCAAAGAGATTGCTCCGCTGGCCGAGGAATTGAATGTCAGGATAGCCCTCGAGCCGCTCCACCCCATGTACCTCGACACCTGGTCCTCGATCGTCACCATCGAGCAGGCCATGAACATTATCGATGAAGTTGGATCCGGGAACATCGGCATCTGCCTCGACGTCTATCATGTGTACTGGGACCCCAAGCTCTACGAGGGCATCAAGCGGGCCTCGGGCAGAATATTCGGCGTTCACATCGACGACTGGAGATTTCCCACAAGAAACTTCGGGGACAGGGTTATCATGGGCGACGGTATCATACCGCTCAACGCAATAGTGCAGGTGATCGAAGACACCGGCTATACAGGCTGCTACGAGGTGGAGCTCTTCTCCGAGGAGCTTGCAAAGG
>JAGLSF010000253.1 GCA_023136305.1 Spirochaetota bacterium | reverse complement strand
AACCAGTTACGGGTACCATCATTTTCAAGGTATTCGACTATCATGTCGCGAAGACGGGTCTAAACGAGCATGAGGTAAAGGCCATGGAATGCACACCTGTAAGCAGCTTCGTTCCTGCGTATGACAGGGAACATTTCATTCCCGGAGCAGAGATGATCAGTATCAAGATGACGGCATGCAAGAAAACGCACCGCCTGGTTGGTGTTCAGATTATCGGCAAGGGTGACGTCTCAAAGCGCATAGACCTCGCTGCACTGGTTATATCAAAAAAGGGGAAGGTGGACGACCTGCTCTCGGTTGACCTGGGGTATGCACCTGCATTCTCCAATGCCATGGGCGCTATTGTGGTAACCGCGAATGTGCTGCAGAACAAGCTTGACGGTCGTTTTAAAGGCATCTCAGCTGATGAAATGAGGATCATCCTGAAACAAAAGGGACGTTCCCTTTTTCTCGATGTAAGAACCTCCCCGGATTACGAGGAGGAGCGCATCGAAGGTACAACCTCCATGCCCCTTGAAATCCTGCGGAGTAGGATTGACGAGATCCCCCAGAATAAAGGTGTTGTGCTTATCTCCGGCACGGGTGCACGGGCATATCAAGCGGCTCTCATACTTCAGGCAAACGGCTACAAGGATGTAAGGATTCTTGAGGGGGGCATCAGTATGTGGCCCTACCGGATCTCCCACGAATAGCCTTGATCAGGAAATCCCCTTATTTGCCTCTAGACGATAATTCCACTACCTTTCGCCCATACTCTCTGTGTATCTTTGTACATTCTTCCTTTACCGCAGGGCGTCAAACAGGAGGAGCCCGGACAATGGATACGGGGAACGACCAGAAGCTTGTCGACTTGTTGAAGAGTTCAAACAGCATCCTGATATTTACCGGCGCCGGGGTATCCACGGGCAGCGGGATCCCCGATTTCCGAGGTCCCCAGGGTGTCTGGAGGACGAAGACACCCGTCTACTATCAGGACTTTATGGGATCCGAAGATGCCAGGAGAGCGTACTGGGAGCAGAAACTCGAGGGCTGGGAGAAGTACCGGGACGCACAACCAAATCCCGTGCATCTTGCGGTTGTACGGATCGAACAGGCCGAAAAGCTTCTCATGGTGGTGACGCAGAACATTGACGGGCTGCATACAAAGGCCGGCATCTCACCGGGACGCCTCGTAGAGCTGCACGGCACCATGAATGCCGTGGAATGCCAGACCTGCCACCGCCGTGACGACCCTGATATGTATTTCCAGGAATTCAGGAAGAAGAGGAAGCCTCTTTTATGCAGCTGCGGAGGACACATGAAATCCGCAACCATCAGCTTCGGCCAGAGCCTTCGAAAGGAGGACCTGGAGCGGGCCTGGGGAGCGGCAGATCAGGCCGACCTGGTTATCGCTCTCGGCTCCACACTCTCTGTAACGCCAGCCGCTCAGTTGCCCCTTCAGGCTGTGCAACGCGGCGTTCCCTACGTGATCATCAACAGGGGCACAACAGAACACGATGCTCTTCCCCAGGTTACCCTACGGCTCGAGGGGGATGTGCGTGAGATATTTCCGCAGGCCGTGGAACAGGCCCTGTCATAAAGGTGACAGCTCACTTACTGAATTTAGTGAGCTGTCACCTTTTTATCATATTTATCTCAAGTCCCAGCCGTGCTTGCGAATCGCATCCGCAATACGCTCATGCACTTCATTTGCCTCTTTCTCGGTAAGGGTACGGTCATCCCTTCTGTAGTAGACGTTGAAGGCGAGGCTCTTTTTGCCCTCGTCGAGTGATTTGCCGCGATACACGTCGAAGAGTGTTACCCGGTCGATGAGTTTCGACTTGTAGGAACCGATAAACTCATACACCTCACGCACCGGTACCATCTCATCAACCACCACCGCAAAGGCGAGCGCCACCTCTGGGAATCGTGGAGAAGACATATACTGTTTCCGCTCGCGGTGCCGCTTTACCAGATCCTTGAGCAGTTCGAGGTCCATTTCGAAAAATCCCGCGCGGTACAGATGGAAGTCCGTTCCGATTCGTTTAAGAAATTTTGGATTCAGTTCAGCAACGACACCGAAACAAATGTCCTCGGAACAGAGAAGTGCATATCTTCCGGGATGAAAAGCATCCCCCGTGCCCAGATCTTCAGTGTTATAGGTTTTTCGGTACTGTCCGGAAGTTTCAGGAGGAGCGAAGCGGTGGTCATACATACCGAGCCTCGTGAGAAGGAGCTCCATCTTTCCCTTCACTTCAAAGAACACCGATCCCCTGTCGGAGGCCCCGGTCTTTGAGAGCATGAGGCCGGCCACGTATGTCCGTTCGTCGGGCAGGGTATTCTCTTTTCTCCCTGTGCCCGGCGCATAGACAGACCCTATTTCAAACACCGCGAACTCGTCCCTGTAGGTACTGTTTCTCTGTATCGTGCCGAAGAGATTGGGAACGATGCTGCGACGGAGCCTCGACATCTCCGCACTGACAGGGTTCCTGAGCGTGACGAAGTCCGTATTTTTATAGAAGAGACTCACCTGAGCATCATCAACAAAGGAGTAGGTGAAAAGCTCGGTGAAGGAGAGGTCGCCTGCAAGCAGATTTTTCAGCTCCCTGGTAAACGAGAGGGTCTCCGCCCTGAAGGGCGGAGTGCTTTCAATATAAGGCAGTGCCGGGGTTACGTTGTCGTATCCAAAGATGCGCCCCACTTCTTCCACGAGGTCCTGAGGTATGGAGACATCCTTTGTCGCCCTGAAGGATGGTACGGTCACGGTGAGTTCAGCGCCCTTTGAATCGTCGACCCCGAACTGCAGTGAACGGAGTATTCCGGTGACCCTCTCCTTTTCAATGGGCATGCCCAGGAGGCTCGCCACCCAGTCACAGTTGATGTTGATCTTCACCTTCTCCTGCCTGCCGGGATAGGCATCGGCAAGGGGTGAGGACAGCCGTGCACCGGGCAACAGCTCGAGCACCAGAAGCGCCGAACCGCACAGCCCGTCAAGCGCGAGCTCGGGGTCGAGACTCTTCTCGAAACGGTTTGAGGCCTCAGTCCGCAACCCGAGCCGAAACGCAGTACGACGTATGCTCGCGGCATTGAAGTTGGCCGCCTCGATGATGATCTCATCACTGATCCCGTCTATCTCTGAGTCGAGTCCGCCCATCACGCCTGCAACGGCAACTGCCTTCTCCGGATCGGTTATAAGAAGGGTCTCATCAGAGCATACCCTCTCCACACCGTCGAGGGTTGTCACCACCTCATTCTTCTTTGCCCGCCTGACGATGATTTTTCGCTGTGCAATATGCCTCGCATCAAAGGCATGCAGGGGCTGACCGGTGAGCAGCATGATATAGTTGGTAACGTCAACAATGTTGCTGATAGGCCGAACACCAAGCGTTGACAGACGCCTGCGTATATAGTAGGGCGCCTTTTCTATATCTACGCCAGAAAGTCCGATTGCCGTATACCTCGGGCAGAGGTCGCCATCGATGATCTCAACGCCGATCTCGGGCCCCTTTCCGCCTCCTAAAACCCTTCGGCGCTTTTCC
>JAGLSF010000252.1 GCA_023136305.1 Spirochaetota bacterium | reverse complement strand
GAGTTTGCACCAGCGACTAATTCTGTACGTGAGTCTGACTACCCTTTCGAAAGGTCTTTTAACAATACCCACATCCACCCATCTTGACAAGACAAGATCGATGGAGTAATGTTATCCTAATCTTTCCACACCATGGAGGGTTTGGAATTGGTTCACGAATATGAGGCAATTGTCGTAGGAGCGGGAGGGGCCGGTCTCTACGCTGCACTCGAGGCGAGCAGGACCGTGAAAACCGCCGTACTCTCCAAGCTCTATCCCATGCGCAGCCACACCGGGGCGGCCCAGGGGGGAATCAGCGCGGCACTGGGAAACCTTGAAGAAGACAGCCCTGACTGGCATGCATTCGACACGGTCAAGGGCGGCGACTACCTCACCGATCAATCATCGGCCATTCTGCTTGCTGAAGACGCCGTGCGGGCTGTGCTCGACCTTGAGAACCGCGGGCTCCCCTTTAATCGCACCCCTGAAGGCAGGATCGACCAGCGCAGATTCGGCGGTCACACCTCCAATTATGGTGAGGAAGCAGTGCGCCGCTCCTGTTACGCTGCTGATCGAACGGGACACATGATTCTGCAGACCCTCTATCAGCAATGCATCAAGAATGAGGTCTCCTTTTTCGACGAGTTCCACGTTCTCGATGTCATCATCGAGGGCCGCATCTGCGCCGGCGTCATTGCCATTGAACTTGCCACAGGCGAGGTACATCTGTTCAAGTCACAAGCCGTGCTCTTTGCCACCGGCGGCTTCGGCCGTATGTTCCGCGTGACCTCCAATGCATACGCGAACACGGGTGACGGACCGGCAGTACTGGCCCGCAGAGGTGTACCCCTGCAGGACATGGAGTTCTTCCAGTTCCACCCAACGGGAATCAGGGGTATGGGTATACTCATTACCGAAGGGGTGCGCGGAGAAGGAGGCATTCTACGGAACAGTGAGGGGAAGCGGTTCATGGAGGACTACACCCCCACCCTGCTCGATCTTGCACCCCGAGACATTGTGGCCAGGTCTATCATTTCAGAGATACGCGCCGGCAGGGGCATACGGGGTGACGGGTCTGTGGACGATTATGTGCATCTCGATGCAACACATCTGGGAAAGGATGTGATTGAGGCAAAGCTTCCCGATATTGCCGAGTTCTGCCGAACCTATCAGGGAATAGATCCGTCCGAAAAACCGATTCCCGTCATGCCCACAGCCCACTACGCCATGGGCGGCATTCCCACAGACCTGGACGGGAGGGTGATCGCGGACGAAGAGGGCGGTGTCTACGAGGGACTCTACGCAGCAGGAGAGTGTGCCTGTGTCTCCGTACACGGCGCAAACCGTCTGGGAACAAACAGTCTCGTCGACCTGGTAGTGTATGGCCGAAGGGCAGGCATCAGCATGACGGCTTATGTCAAGGGCGCACCAGCCGCCCCGGTCCCGAAGGACAGCGATGCCGCAGTCCGCCAGTTTATCGACAGCCTCAAGGCAGGGAAGCCCCATCTCCGTGGAGAAGGCATACGTGGAGAGATGGAATCGTCTATGACGGAGAAGGTCGGCATCTACCGCAACAGGAGCGATATGCAGCGGGTCATTGATAAGATCTCGGAGCTCCGCGACCGCATAAACAGGGTGGGTGTGCAGTACAGTGGAGACCGTTTCAACACTGATCTCACAGAAGCAATAGAGCTGCGAAACCTGCTTGATCTGGCCCTTATAACGGTGCAAGCTGCGCACAACCGGGAAGAGAGCCGGGGTGCACACTCACGGGAGGATTTTCCAGAACGGGATGATGTAAACTGGCTTAAGCACAGCCTCATCTGGCTTGATGAAACGAGGGTACAGAAAGGATTCAGGCCCGTTGACATTACCAAATGGCAGCCAAAACCCCGTAAGTACTGAGTTGTGGTGAGGCGCCGCATATCATATTGTGGAGAAAGGCGCGAAGGAGGAGAACTCCATGAAGGTACGGGTGAAGATCCAGCGTTTTGATCCCGAAGAGGATACAAAACCTCACTTCAGGGAGTATACCGTGAGCGGGAAAAAAACTGACCGTGTTCTCGACCTGCTCATGCGAATCAAGCGGCATCAGGATGGGACCCTGGCGCTGCGTCAGAGCTGCGCGCATGGTGTGTGCGGATCCGATGCAATGCGCATCAACGGCACTGAGCGCCTTGCATGCAAGACCCTCGTACAGGATGTGGTGGATGAAGACGGCGGGGTCATAACGGTAGAGCCGCTGCAAAACTTGTCCGTGCAGAAGGACCTCATGGTAGACCAGGAGGAGTTCTTCAATCGATACCGCTCGGTGAAACCCTTTTTGATAACTGATGAGCCCACTCCTGAGCGTGAGTGGCTGCAGAGCCAGGAAGAACGCAAACCCATCGATGATGCGACCAAGTGTATACTCTGCGCTTCCTGCTACTCAGCCTGTCCTGTACTCAGGGATCAGAATCCCGGTTTTCTCGGGCCTGCACAGATCGTTCAGGCCCAGCGGTTCAACGACGACAGCAGGGACCGCGGTTTCGAGCAGCGGCTCGAAACCCTCGACACACCGGACGGCGTCTGGTCCTGCGAAAATCATTTTCAGTGCACCAGGGTATGCCCACGCGGCATCAAGGTAACCAAGCTCATCAACCAGACAAAGCACAGCATAGAGAAGTTCCGTAAAGAGAGAGGTAATTAAGGTGTTTAATTATGGTGACAGCTCATGTGTCCCAATAATTGAAAGGATGCCGGAGTCATGAAACTCTACGAGTATCAGGCGAGGGAACTCTTCACACGGTATGGCATTGAATCCGCTCCAGGCATAGTGGCCGAGAATCCCTATGAGGCCGCCGAAGCTGCACGGAAACTGGGCGGAGCCTGCGCGGTCAAAGCACAGGTGCTCGTCGGAGGGAGGGGCAAGGCGGGAGGGGTGAAGATTGCCAGTAGTCCCGAAGAGGCGCACACGCATGCAGGTAATATTCTGGGTATGACCATTAAATCTCTCCCGGTCAGGAAGGTGCTCGTCTCAAAGGCTGTGGAGCTCGAGCGTGAGTACTACATCGGTATTACCATCGATAGATCTGGCAAGTCGATCACCCTCATCGCCAGTGCTTCGGGCGGAGTGGACATCGAGCAGCTGGCAAGAGTTGAACCTGCCAAGGTACACCGGCTTGCCATAAACCCTCTCAAGGGTGTATCTGATGAAGAAACGAAGGGTATGCTCCAGAAGGTCTTCAAGAAAAAGGAGCTTCTGACGCAGGCCATGGATACGGCGAAGAGCCTTTTCAAGCTCTTCATGGAGAATGACTGTTCACTCGTCGAGATAAATCCCTACGCACTGACAAAATTGGGTGAGCTCATCGCCCTCGATGCAAAAATCGTGATCGACGAGAACGGCATGTTCAAACATGAGAACCTCGAAGGGATGCGGAACAGGGAGGAGTATGGACCCGATGAACTCGAAGCCAGGGGCTGGGGCCTCTCCTTCGTCAACATGGAGGGCAACATCGGCTGTATCGTCAACGGCGCAGGGCTGGCCATGGCAACCATGGATATCAT
>JAGLSF010000251.1 GCA_023136305.1 Spirochaetota bacterium | reverse complement strand
TAAAGGCGGAAGCCTGCCGAAGTACCGGGTAGGTGCTTTGTAGGATTATTGTCAGTGGCTTCAGTGTGGTGTTTTCTGTTAGAGAATCTGAAAAAAGATGGTATACTGATTATTGCGAGGTGAACTATCGTGGCAGACGTACGTTCAAAGGAAATCACGAATCCCGAACGCATACGCCGCATAATCGGTATACTCCGGCTCGACGGCAGGGAGGTCGAGGTACACATCCCGCACTACATCGAGGTGGCGAAAATCGTCGACACAACACAGGATGTGTTTGTCGTAAAGATAACCGATTCTTTTGTGGATTATCAGACCGAGGAGCTAGATATAGTCTACCTCAACTTCGTCTTCTCAGGCGTGGAGCTCTTCGGGAAGTGCACAATAGTGCATCAGGATGCGACTACCCTTGCCCTGGAGTACCCTGGCACCCTCGAAAGCAGGAGCAAACGCCGGTATCCGCGCGTAAACCTGAGCCACCGCGTCACAGCGACCCTGGTGTACAAGCAGTACCCAGAAAAGAAGATCGGGGAAATATCCTCAAAGGATATTCCCGTCAAATATTCGAAGCTGTACTGGGAGGTACAGCGCGAAAGTGTGGATATCAAGAAGATATTTGTGCTGGTGGGAGCGGAGATCAAGAAGATTTCACCCCATGCCGAGATAATCCTCTTCAATAAGGACAATATAGACATGCGGGATTATCAGATCCTACGAAAGTCCGGCAAGGTACTCTATGTGGATGACTGTAAAAAGATACAGTCATTTACCCGCATCATACCCTCCGACAAGATAGTGAGCTATTCCTATTACGTGAACGACATGCGTCTTGAGGGCGTCTCCAAGGAGAAGGTTATTGAGGAGCTCAAGGACATTGTACGCGAAAAACTCCAGATAGGGTACACGTCTTTGGTGCTCGTTCCCATATTCTCCAAGGAGGAGGTCATCGGTACGGTCAAGGCAGTGCGCAAGGAGGAGGGGTCGCGTATAACGGCTGAAGACATATCGGACCTCATGTCTCTCAGTGGCCTCCTGAAAATGGGCATTGAGAAGGCGAAGTTCGTTCCCGATGTCACCGGAGTTGTCCCTTCGAGCCTCGTCGACCTGAGTGAGGGCGGTATGTACATCACCATCGATTCCAAGACTGATGAGCTGAAGATCAAGGAGGGAGCAAACATAGAGGTGAAGATCAGCCTTGATGAAAAAGAGGTGACGCTCAAGGGTAAGGTGCTTCGCCATGGCAGTGAGGAGAAGAGTTATGCCATTGAGTTCTACGACTCTGAACCGAGAAACCTTCAGGTGGTGAAGCGGTTTGTACAGAACAGTATCGATAAACTCAAGGAGAAAAAGTAACTGAGGAATCAGGTATTTCCTCCCTTATTATAATTCTTCAGTAACTTTCTAAGATCTCTATGTGAGGGTTTTGGTGCAGTCATGAGACGCAACAGGGGAAAGCTCTTCGGTGCTGCTCTCGGCTTCTCCTTCGGGGGCCCTATCGGCGCGCTGCTTGGAACAGCGATCGGACATCTCGTCGATGTATCCGATGATGGATCATCCGCTACAGGCGGCACCAGGGGATCCTACGATGCGGCGGTCAACCAGTCCCACGAGAACCTTACCTTTATCACAAGCCTCGTATACCTGCTTGTAGGAACCGCACGCTCAGACGGTGAGGCGACGAAGGGTGAGGTGGACACCATCCGGGCATTCTTCCGGCAGCAGCTCGGCTACGGCGACGCTCAGATGTTCATCATCGACCGTATCATCGGCGCAGCGGGTGAGCGCGATGTAAATCTCGGGGAGACCTGTTCAGATATTAGGGCGCGGACCGTGTACGAAGAGCGCCTCTTCCTCGTGCGTCTCTGTTTCGAAGTCGCCCTCTCAGATCATAGGCTCAATCCCACTGAGGACAACTTTATTGGGCAGGCGGCCCGCAGCCTGGGGATCGAGGAGTACGACTTCATGATGGTCCGGCGGACCTTTGTCGACAGGGACGGAGGAAACTTTCAGAGGAGCGCACAGACCTTTTCTAGAGAGCGTAATCCCTATGCCGTACTCGGTATGCAGCCGGGCAGTTCCCGCGAGGAAGTTCAGCGGGCCTACCGGGAACTCGCGGCAAAGTATCACCCCGACAAGGTATCTCATCTCGGCGAGGAATTTATCGAGCTCGCAACCCGCAAATTCACCAACATACAGAATGCCTACGATCAGATCATGGACAGCAGTGATCCTGACAACTAGTCGTAGGGGCCCATGTATCATCGTTGTCCGCATGGGTCACAAACCCCTTGCTCTGTTGTGCGTGTGAGATTACCTTAAATTCAGGATGAAATTCGAATATGGTGACAGTGATAACCCCACAGGAAACGCCATCATCTACTGGCGTCTGGAGGGAAATACAGAGGTCCTGGAAAACGCGGAGATTGTTGCGTCCAACTTCGTGATTTCTCCACTCCAGTATAAGAATGAGACCCTCATGGTGAATTTCCCCCCCGTTCTCATCGAGAACCATGAACAGCTTTTCGCCCTCGCCCGGGACAACAACATCGACCTCATCAGGGGTGAGGACGTTGAAGGTCCCGACGAGGTAAAGGACATCTACAAGTTCTACAAGAAGCAGATCAAGAAGTACAATGGCGTCCTGCAGCAGTATCTGCTCGCCTATAAGGAAAAGAAAAGCGTGAACGTGAGCATGATGAGCCTGCCCCAGCTTATCAACCAGGCTGACTCGATCATGCGGGGTGTGCGCAAAATGGTGCGGAAGGGGGGGGAGCAGGAGCGCATTGGGAAGGAAATTGGAAAGCTCCGTGAAATCCAGCACTACTTCGACAACGAGATGAAGGGATTCGATCTGAACGGTATCATCCCTATCATCGACCAGCCGGATACTTATATTGACCAGCTCGTCGATCTCTACAGGCAGAAATTCCTCGCCATATTCCTCGAGGATTATGAAAAGGCACGTACTTTGAAGGATGAGATTGAGAGGCTTGAAAAAAACATTCCCTCATAATTGCAGCCTCTCTTGGTTTCAGTGTAGGGTGAGCAGGTGCCGGTAGCGGTCCTATGCCTCTTCTTCGAGGAACTTCGCGTAGGCTGCATGGTCCATCAGAGAATCGAGCTCGCCGCTGTTGTCCATCTTTATCTTGACGATCCAGCCCGCACCAAAGGGATCGCTGTTAATGGTTTCAGGTGTGTCTTCGAGAACCGTGTTGATCTCGGTGATGTCACCGCTCAGTGGAGAGATGAGATCGGAAACTGACTTGACCGATTCGATGGTTCCAAACGTGTCGTCCTTGGCAACTTTCTTTCCGGGTTCAGGCATCTCGACGAATACGATGTCGCCCAGCTCCTGCTGCGCGTAGTCAGAGATACCGATGGTCGCTGTGTCGCCGTCTGTATGTACCCAGACATGATCCTTCGTATACTTAGATTCTTCAGCCTTCATGGCGCTCCCTCAATGAGAAATTTTTGCTAATCTAACATCCCTGCCTCTATTTGTCAATCACTTCGACTACTTACGTATTGACCTCAAGG
>JAGLSF010000250.1 GCA_023136305.1 Spirochaetota bacterium | reverse complement strand
GAAAATTCAGAAGTTCCTCCGCCAACATCGATTATCATGTGCCCTGCCGGCTCCTGAATCGGAATACTTGCACCGATCGCTGCAGCCAGGGACTCTTCGATGAGATATATCTCACGGGCTCCGGCCTGCTCGGCTGACTCCCGTACGGCCCTCTTTTCGACCTCGGTGATGCATGAGGGTATGCCAATGACCACCTGAGGCTTCACCAGAGCCTTTCGGTTGTGTACCTTTTGAAAAAAGTACTTGATCATCTTTTCGACGGTTTCAAAATCGGAGATGACACCGTCACGCATGGGACGTATTGCAATAATCTCACCCGGTGTTCTTCCGAGCATGCGCTTTGCCTCCTGACCGACGGCTAGTACCCTTTTCGACGAATTGTGCACAGCCACAACCGAAGGTTCGGAAAGCACAATGCCCTGTCCCCGGACATACACGAGTGTATTTGAGGTTCCCAGATCTATCCCAATGTCATTTGAGAATGCACCGTACAGTTTACCGAACACCATATAGGCACCTCTCACACTCAATGCAAAGG
Organism: Spirochaetota bacterium; assembly: GCA_023136305.1. Lineage (GTDB taxonomy): Bacteria > Spirochaetota > B62-G9 > B62-G9 > DRHN01 > JAGLSF01. Next base: position 3,001 of record JAGLSF010000250.1, on the reverse strand, counting down.
TCACACTTCATAGTAACGGTTCCTCCTGGAGTTACGAACTCACATCAGTAGAGCTTTTCGATTGCCCCAATGTGCCTGGGGTTCAGCTTCAAGGTTGTTCTCCATTCCTTTCTTGCGGAAATCAGATCACCCTCTTTTTCATAGATGTTTCCAAGCCAGAAATGGGCAAAGGCAGAGTCCTCATTCGCCTCGAGTATCGACATAATGTTTCGTTTCGCCTTATCGTAACGCTCCTCATGAAAATCTATCCAGATGAGTACGGAAAAAGCCTCCTCATATATGGCATCATCCCGTGTGTTTTCAATGAGATAATCGAGTTCCCTGATCGCACTCTCATACATTTCCTTGTCGCGATACGCGAAGGCAAGATACAGCCTGGCTATGTCTTTCGGTGATTCTCCCAGCGCCCTTTCAAGATAGGCAATGGCACTATCGAGAGCATCAAGTTTGTAGTAACAGTATCCGAGTATCTCATACAACTCACTTGATCGATATCCTGTCTCGATTGCCCTTTCCAGGTACTCGGCTGCAAGTTCGTAGTAGTAGACACCCTTCTTGAAATAGGACATCCCAAGCATATAATAGGCCTGGGTAAGCACGTCACCGAAGCGGGAAAGAACGATGCTCTTCCTAAGATATCTGATGGTATTGTCCAGGGCTTCCTCTTTCTCACTGCCATTCAGGCTCGTTGAGATATAATAGTAAGATTCCCCCATATACCGCAACAGGCGGGAATTATAGGGCCTTCTTTCCAGATAGGGTATTCCCTCGTGCATGGCGATATTGTAGTTGCCGGATTCCAGGCTCTTTTCTAAAAATCCGTAATCATTGAACAGTACCCGGTACAGATCAATGACATTCGCATAGATCGAATAGATGTTGAGAAAAAAGACAGCGTAGAACACTCCACCACCTAACAGAAACAGTATCAGCAGTGCAATAACGAATTTCCTTTTCCGCCTCCTGGGTTTGTAATGATATTGTGAGTATCGGTAAGGATCCATATCCTAGGTCAATGCGTGGAGTATGTATTTAAAACCCTTCAGATCAGCGGCAATCTTCAGAATGTCCTTCTTTGTTTTCACTCTTTTTCGCTTCATGATAAGATGGGCTCCACTGAAACGAAAACTCTCGATAGTCGCAATGGTGAATTTTTTTACTATGTCCCCACTGTATATGATAATGTATCGGGAGGTCAGAAAAAGCTTGCCCTCCACCACGAGTTCCAGTTCATCACTCTTGATCTCAAGTTTTTCCAGCTCTGCTGTCGACCCCAGGCTGTAGAGTGTGCCAGTCCCCGCATAGTGAATCAACTCCCTTCCCTTAAGCCCGGGAATTGCCTCCTCTATACGGAGTATGGGAATGTATTCAACCTCTTCCCTATTCCTTTTTTCCGGTACATCCGATTTGAGTTGTTGTCTTACTGCATCCTTTTCCGCTGTGTCGGATTCCTGAACAGGGATGGGACGGTTGGGAGCATGATCATGGACAATCAGTTCATGGCTGTTTTGAACAGTATCTACCAGTACATCCTTTTTACTGTAAAAAACGACGACGGCAACTAAGAGTGCAACACCTACAACCGTAAGTGATAAAAATGCTAAAAACATTTCATCCCCGTATCGAGAAGTAATATTATGATACAGGTGTATAAAAGTCAAATCATTTCACCTCAGGACTCCACTGAGAGCCCTGCAACAGAGTCTCGAATGCCTTTACTCCTCCATTCGCTTGTCCGCATCACACTTGAAGAAAAACTGCGCTGGCGGTTGCCCGTACCCTGTTCTCAGAGTCAACACAGCGCGATTCGGTACGTATCTTTTTCCCCTTTTGTTCGGTGATCTTACCGTAAAAGAGCAGTTCCTCCTGCACATACACAGGTTTCCGAAAGCGGATATCGAACTGCACCGTTACAGCGATTGCACCCCTGTGGATACAGGCCTTGGCCATGACTTCATCGAGAAGCATTGAAAGAAAACCGCCATGCACCACCCCCTTGTAACCCTGCATGTGCCTCCTGAATGTGCATCGGGTGAACATCTCATCCTGTTCAGCATCGTAATGGAAATCAAGCTGCAGGCCTTCCAGATTTTCCTTCCCGCACACGTAACAGTCCTGATATGATTCATCGTATTCAACAGTCACACCGATCTCCTCTTAACTCATATACAGAAACATGCGTAAGAACACTGCGTTTGATGTATGTATCAGCCCTCATTGGACTCGACGTCATTACTTTCTTCCCCGAACTTCTCCCGTATCTCCAGCTGAATTTCAATGATGTGTTTCAGGCTACCGGCCCGCCTGTTTTTAGGGTCGAGCTCCAGGACCTCATCAACAGCACCAAGTGCCTCTTCATACTGTTCGGCCCTGTATAACTCCAGGGCTTCCATGAGCTTATCCTCGATCTCGCGCTCCAGCATAAGCTTCTTATACTCACCGAAGGAATAGGTAAAAGATACACTGAACATGTTATAGAAAGCCAGGGTCGGGGTATAGGAGACATTGAGCCGCATGTCGCGGTAACGGTACCCGAATCCCAAAGACAGCATGGGGTTTTGTTTTATCTGAATGCCGCCGGAAATGTAGATCATTTTTCTAATAGTGTACTCAGCGCCTATCGAGCCGTACAGAGGTTCATAAAAGGGGTACACTATATCTGCCGCGATCAGCAGGTTGCTCCTTACCCTGTACGCGGTACCGGCCTGAATGAGAATAGGCAGCTGTTCAACGCTGCTGCTATACCCCACATTCCTCAGTGTCACGCCGAAGGAGAGGCTCGGCTCCGGTCCAAAATATGTCTTGAGGAGGTTGGTACGTTGCAGGACTCCGAAATCGACTGCCCAAACAGTGTAACTCTGATCAGCATAGAGGTCCTCAGGAACCCGGTTGTAGAGAAACTTGCCGTTCACACCGAAGGAAAGGCCCAGAGAGGGCAGCCTGTAGCCGACGGCAAGCATACCAAGGCTCTGGGAGAGATGGCTGCTGTTACCAACGGCAT
>JAGLSF010000025.1 GCA_023136305.1 Spirochaetota bacterium | reverse complement strand
CGGACCCGCGCTTCAGCTCTGCGCTTCGCATCTGAAACGCTGTATCCCTCTCGTTCAAGTGCTCGTTTCGTCCAGCGAAGGCTGATCCCATGTCCCTCCACTGCAACTGTCCTGCCCCGAACCTCGGTCATGGTGAAATGGCCGTACTCCCTGTCAAAACGCACGCCCTCGCTGTGAAAGGTGGTTTCGAAAGCGCCGCGGAGCACAAGGTCTTCGGGAGCGCCGGTCAGGAGTTCACCCTCCATTGAGAGAAGGCAGATACGGTCGGCACTCTGAAGTGCCAGTTCGAGGTCATGGGTGGAGAGAAATATTGCCCTGTCGGTATCACGGGCAAGGTTGTGAAGGAGGCGCATGATCTCGACACGGCGGGGAACGTCGAGGAAGGCCGTTGGTTCGTCGAGCATCATGATTTGCGGTTCCTGGGCAAGGGCGCGTGCAATCATGATTTTCTGCCGCTCCCCGTCGCTGAGCTCTGCCACGTAGCGCTCTGTCAGGGTGTCTGCGCCTACTGATTTCAACGCCCATCTCACGATCTCATCGTCATGGGAAGTGATTCGACCCGACCAGCCCGTATAGGGATGACGGCCCAGGGCAACCAGGGCATAGCTCGAGAGAAAGCCCACATCGATTCGATCGGTGAGAACCACGCTGAGGAGCCGGGAGAGTTCCCTCTGGCCGTAGGTTTTCAGGTCCCTGTTGTTGAGGAGAATGCTTCCCCTGATCAGCGGCTGCATTCCTGACAGCGTCCTTAGGAGCGTTGATTTTCCCGAGCCGTTCGGTCCGAGCAGACAGGTGAGCTCTCCCCTATTGAGTACGAGTTCCAGGTCAGTGGATACCACGTATGTCGGACGCCGTGGAAATCGGTAACCAATGGTCAGGTTATGTGCCCTGCACAGTGTTTCTTTCATGATGCAAAGGTCTTTCTCAGGTTTCTCCTGCTCAGTATGATCCAGGCGATGATCGGTGCTCCGATCAGCGAGGTAACGGCATTCAGGGGCAGCACCACCTGTGTTCCGGGCAGTCCCGACACGATATCGGCGACAATGGCGATGATTGCTCCGAGCAGTACCACTGATGGAATGAGTACCCGGTGGTCCGAGGTGTTGAACAGGCTCCGCGCCAGATGGGGTATGGCCACACCTACAAAGGCAATGGGCCCGCAGAAGGCGGTGACCGATCCTGCCAGCAGGGCGGTGATGCAGATGATCCATATCCTGGCTCGTCGTACATTGAGCCCCATGCTCCTGGCATAGCTTTCACCAAGCAGAAATGCGTTCAGCGGTTTTACCAGCATCTGTGATATAAAGATGCCGATGAGCAGAACCGGCATCAAGACCTTGAGCTGTTTCCAGGTGACACCACCGAAACTTCCGAATGTCCAGGATACGAAGAGGTGTATGCGCTCAGCAATGCTGAAGTGAAGCAGTATGCTTACCACCGCACTGGTCGCGTAACCGAAGAGGAGCCCGAGGATGAGCAGAGTCATGACGTTCTGCACCCTCCGTGACACCAGGAGGATGAAGACGAGGACAAGGGACGCGCCGAGGCCTGCTGAAATGATGAGCCCCAGGTCTCCGAACAGGCCGAGTCCTGCAAAAATCGTTGTCTGACTCACCGACCCGGTCCACAGGATCACCAGGGCCACCCCGAGGCTCGCACCGGAGTTGATACCGAGTACAAAGGGCCCGGCAAGGGGGTTCCTGAAGAGCGTCTGCATTATCAGACCGCTCACCGCAAGGGCCGCCCCTGCAAGAACAGCGGTTATGGCTTTGGGGATGCGGAACATATACAGGATCTTCAGCCATGCCGCCTGCTGAGGTGCCTTCCCGAAGAGCATACCGATGATATCCCTTGCGGGTATACGCACCGATCCAACCGAGAGGTCGAGAAAAAAGATGGCGATGAGCAGAAGGATCAGGCCGGCAAGGGTGTAACGGTTCAGTGTGGATGGAGGCCGACCCGTTTCATAGTTCGGAGACCCCGATCGGTTGCTCTTCTGATTCACTCTTTTATCCATGAGCATGCCAAATGCATCTGGACGGTGAGCTGATTAGTCCAGTTTCTTATAGTAGACAAAATCGTGGTCTGGCAGCAGCTCCGGGTGAAATATGGCTACCAGGTCGGCAAGTACCTTGTGAGGATTTGCCCGTCCCGATTCCCAGAAATCGTTGCCGCCGAGACCGTTTGTTCTTCTATTATTATTGTACATGTTTCCTTCCCGATAGGCCCTGAACTCCGTAAATCGCAGATCATGCTCCAGCGCATCGTCTCTCTTCTCCCAGTTGCCCGTGTTGAGCCATAAGTCCGCATCGACTGCCCGGGCGTATACGGATTCTATGTCGAGCGGAATGGCACCCGTGTCATCGTTGTCTTTCCAGAGATACTCTGCCCCTGCATGTTCCAACAACCGCGCAGAGTAACTCCCGCCCCCTGCCATCCACCAGGTCCCCTGAAAAGGCGCTCCCAGGAGAACGGTTGGGCGCCGCTCAAGAAAGGCAACCTGGCCGCTGAGCTGGTTGTACTGATAGGCGATATCGCTGAACAGCTCCTCGGCCTCTCCCTCTTTATTGAAGAAAAGGGCGATAAACTTTATCCACTCGGCCATTGCGAGGGGCTGTTTTTCCAGATATTCGGCATTGATGATTACGGGGAGCCCGGCTTCAATCAGTTTCGGGTATGCATCCTGCTCGTTTCCCGTATGGAAGGTCATAATGAGTTCGGGCTCCATTTCGAGGACAAGCTCCACGTTTGTCCTGGAGCCTTCGCCCACCTCCCTGATACGCCCCTCATCGATCATCTCCCTGACCGAGGGTGTGCATACATACTTGAAATCATCGTGGCCGATGATATGGTCAGTGATGCCGAGCATGTCCATGTAGGCAAGATAGGTGGTCGAAAGCGTAACAACACGCTCCACGGGAATTTCGATGACAACAGAGTCTCTGTAGCCCGATGGTTTGGGGGTCCCCCTCTGCACGAGCAGATACTTCAGGCTCATGCTTGCCTGCGGCCAGGGATTATGAACAGTCACGAGCTTGTAGTTACGGTGATACTCCACACTGAATCCCTCGGCGTACTGAATCACCGACTTGTCTGAAAAATAATCGATCCCTGACGTTTCTGCTGGTCCGGCTTCATTCTCCTGTTCTCCATTCTTTCCCCCAGGTGCTGTATGGGGCAGAAAGAGGTGGAGGAGTATCAGAGAAAGGAGGAGAATCTGTATGAGCCGCTTACTATACACCGGCGTCTTCCTTATCCAGGCTCATGTTACCTGTAGACATGATCTCAGAGGAAATATCAGATCAGTGCGGATTTATATCTGTTGGCTGTAGCGGATTTGCACCGCTTTCCCAGTGGGCATTACGCTGCCCTGGGTCACCCGGGATCGATACCACCATAAAATAGTGAAATCCTGGGAAAAAGCAATAAAAAGGGAAGTTCCTTTGGAACGCAAACACATTGATGTTATATTAATTGCCAATATGGGTGGCGGTATATACTGAGAAGTACGATGTGGAGATCGTCCAGATGAAGAAGGGCCTGCTTACGATTTTCACCGGTAATGGAAAGGGGAAAACAACCGCTGCTCTCGGTATGGCCGTTCGCGCACTCGGGCACGATTGGAAGGTTTGCCTTATTCAGTTTGTGAAGGGTACATGGAAAACAGGTGAGTGGGACGCTCTGAAAGTGTATGGAGACCGCATGGTAATTCATGTCAAGGGCGAAGGTTTTATCTATAATGCCGATGACATCGAGCGTGCGAAAAGCTCTGCCAGAGAGGCATGGCAGCTGGCGAAAGAGATACTCGAATCCCAGGAATACCATCTGATTATACTCGATGAACTCACCTACCTGCTCAACTATGAGATGATCGATCAGGGTGATGTGTGCAAGACACTTCGTACCCGAAGAAAAGATCTTCATGTAGTGGTCACCGGCAGGAACGCGCCCGACTGCCTTATGGAGATGGCTGATATGGTTACCGAGATGAACGAGATAAAACATCCGATGCAGAGCGGGATGAAGGCGCAGAAGGGTATTGAGTTCTAACCCCTCCTTGGACAGAGAAACCTTTCCTCGTCTACAAAAACCCTTTTACTCTACAGGAACCAGCAAGGTTACATGGTCAAGATTTCAGAAGCGGGAGAGGCCCTCGTGGGCATGTAGCCATGGTGCAGCACTGTGCAGCGGGCTTGACAGTTTTTTAATAATTCTGTACTATTATGTGCACCTCTTTTTGTCTTGCATAACGAATCATTCCGATTCAATCCTGCATCCCAGTAATGGAGGCGTTATGGCAAAGGCTGCTGAAAAGAATAGTGATTTGGATAAGAGGGTGGCTCTCGTTCGTCACATGGGCGGTGAGGCCCAGGTAGCTAAGCAGCACGAGAAGGGAAAGCTGACGGCGCGTGAGAGAATCGATATCTTTTTCGATAAGGATACATTCAGTGAAGTGGACATGTTCGTCAAGCATCGAAGTACCAACTTCGGGATGGACAAACAGGTAATACCCTCAGACGGGGTGATCACAGGGCACGGTCTCGTGAACGGAAGATCTGTGTGCGCATACTTTCAGGATTTCACCTCCCGGGGTGGTTCCCTCGGCGAGATGCACGCCGTAAAGATCTGCAAGATCATGGACAAAGCCATAAAGGCAGGTATTCCCATTGTGGGATTCAACGATTCGGGAGGTGCGCGCATACAGGAGGGCATTGATTCACTGAAGGGTTTCGGTGAGATATTTTTCAGAAACGCGCGTGCATCGGGTGTTATCCCGCAGATAAGCGCAATCATGGGCCCCTGTGCGGGCGGTGCGGTTTATTCACCTGCAATGACTGACTGGGTATTCATGGTCAAGCATACCAGCTACATGTATATTACCGGTCCCGATGTCATACGTGCCGTGACCGGAGAGAAGACGAATCACGAGGACCTCGGGGGTGCGGTTGCACATAACACAAAGAGCGGCAACGCTCATTTTGCATGCGAAAGCGAGGAGGATACCATTGGCCGCGTCAAGGAACTGCTGAGCTATCTGCCCAGCAACAACATGGAGGATCCTCCCTATTATGACCCGGTTGATAACCCCGTGCGGCTCTGTCCTGAACTCGATGGGTTGATCCCGGATGATCCTCGAAAGAGCTACAACATGAAGGAGTTGCTTCAGCACATTGTTGACGACGGATATATCTTCGAACCGCATCAGTACTATGCGGAGAACCTCGTTGTCGCCTTCGCACGGTTGAACGGCAGGACAGTTGGCATCATTGCCAATCAGCCGCAGTTTCTTGCCGGATGTCTCGACGTCAATGCTTCCGACAAGGCCAGCAGATTCATACGAACCTGCGATGCCTTCAATATACCGCTCATCACCTTTGCCGATGTACCGGGATATCTTCCCGGAACGGATCAGGAATGGGGAGGAATCATCCGTCATGGTGCAAAGTTGCTGTGGAGTTACTCTGAAGCCACAGTGCCAAAGATTACTGTGATCACGCGCAAGGCCTATGGCGGTGCCTATATCGCCATGTGCTCAACCCACTTGGGGGCCGACATGGTATTCGCCTGGCCCTCGGCAGAGATTGCCGTTATGGGGGCTGAAGGTGCGGTGAACATCATTTACCGGAAAGACCTTGCCGGAGCCAAACATGCCGATAAGGTGAGAGCGGAGAAGATAAAGGAGTATGAGGAACTGCTGTACAATCCATATATCGCGGCCAACAGAGGCTACGTGGATGCAGTGGTCAAGCCCTCAGAGACAAGGAAGCGGCTCATTGAAGCGCTTGAGCTCATGAAAACGAAAAATGAAACCTTGCCTCCAAAGAAACACGGCAATATACCACTTTAAAGTGTAACTTTAAAGTCGTAGGGGGCCCGCTTTAGCGGGAGTAGACCACTATAAAGTGGTAGGGGGTCCGTTGTAACGCGTAACAGCGCGGGGTTGCTCGCTCCAAACAGGAGGGTGGTTTTGGATAGGAGACAGGTTGCAGCACTTGCGGCTGTTGTTCATTACCTGAAGGCTGAAGATGCCAAGAATAGGCTGCTGCAGGAACGTCGGGTCAGACCCTACAGCATGGTCAATCGATGGTCGGTTTACGGAAGACGCACCATCATGCAGTTGAGATACCGAACACAGAGAAGGATTTCGAGTAATCATATGCTAGTTCCCTTTGTAAAGGATTCAGTTCTAAATAAGGGGCCATTCCCGCACAGGATCAAGAACCTGGTTATCACACAGAACCGACTTATCTCCCAGGCACGGATACGCAAGGCACAAGATAATACGAACAACATGTGACGATAATGAGGGTGAGGATAGGATGGAAATCTCTTCCCTGAAAAAAGGAATGCGTGCAAGGATAGGAACGATGAACATTCTACGCAAGAAGCGTATTGATGTCATGATAACCGCTTTCCGGGATGGCTTCCAGTCTGTGTACGGGGCCCGTGTTTTAACCGAAGACTTCCTGCCCGCAGTACAGGCTGCCGTTGAGGCGGGACTCGATCATTTCGAGGCAGGGGGCGGCGCCAGGTTTCAATCTCTTTTTTTCTACTGTAACGAAAATGCCTTTGATATGATGGATTCCTTCCGGAACGTGGCGGGTCCGGAGGCTAACCTGCAGACACTCGCACGGGGTATCAACGTGGTCGGGCTCGATTCGCAGTCCAGTGATATAATCAAACTCCATGCACAGCTCTTCAAGAAACACGGCATCACGACGATCAGGAACTTTGATGCACTGAACGATGTTGACAATCTCGATTACAGCGGGAGGTGCATCGTTGAGGCAGGGCTGAAGCATGAGATTTGTGTCACGCTCATGGCCCTTCCTCCGGGTGTCGAAGGTGCGCACACACCCGAATTCTACATGGGTGTTCTCAAAAAGATACTCGATGCTGACATACCCTTCGATTCCCTGTGCTTCAAGGATGCATCGGGTACGGCAACCCCGGATACGGTCTATCAGACCATAAGTAAGGCGCGGAAGAAGCTGCCCAGACGAATTCCTATTCGTTTCCATACCCATGAAACGGCAGGGGTCAGCATCACTGCAAGTAAGGCCGCTCTCGAAGCAGGTGCAACGGGCATCGACTGTTCGCTCGCCCCCTGTTCGGGAGGGACCTGTCAGCCCGATATTGTCATCATGCATCATGCTCTGCGAGGGACCAATTACGACCTGGGTGTGGACATCAACAAGGTGTTGAAGGTGCAGGATGTGTTCAAGGAGTGTATGGCCGATTACGAGGATTTTCCTGAAGCATCCAGGGTGGAGCCCATGATTCTCTTTTCACCCATGCCGGGCGGAGCACTTACCGCGAACACGCAGATGATGCGGGACAACAACATGCTTGATCGGTATCAGGAGGTCATCAACAATATGGGCGAAGTCGTTGCCATGGGAGGATTCGGCACCTCGGTCACACCGGTCTCGCAGTTCTACTTTCAGCAGGCCTTCAACAACACCATCATCGGGCCATGGAAGAAGGTCGCCGAGGGATATGGTAAGATGGTACTCGGCTACTTCGGTAAGACACCCCTGCCCCCGAACCCGGAGATTGTCAAACTCGCGCAGGAACAGCTCAGGCTTGAGCCTACCACCAGAAGCCCACGCCTCATAAACGATAACGATCCGAGCAAGGGTGTTGAAGCTGCCACGAATATGCTCCGTGAAAACGGCCTTGATGTGAACGATGAAAACATCTTCATTGCAGCAACCTGCAAGGAGAAGGGGATTATCTATCTCACCGGTAATGCCAAGGTCAGTGTACGAAAAACCCGCAGGAAAAAACGGGACAAGAGCCAGGCTGCCACAGCTGAACTGCACGAGAAACCTGAAGGCCTCCGGAGTTTTGATGTCTACGTTGATGATGAATACTTCAAGGTTGAGATCAATGAGCCGGATGGCATGCCCTACATAGTTGGCAACCCGGGTATACGCAACCCCTATCGCGCAACTGCCGTTTCTGGAACAGCATCTGCGGCATCCTCGACATCGGGAAATCAGAAGGGTAGGGATGAGATACAGATAAAGGAGGGAGAATCCGCAGTATATGCACCTCTCCCAGGAATCATTATCCGCTACGAGAAGAAGCTGGGCGATTCGGTCAAGGTAGGTGATACCATAGCAATTGTGGAGGCGATGAAGATGAATAACAACATCGATGCTCCCTGTGATGGGAAGATCGTCAAGATTCCCCACAAGGCCGGGACCAACATCGCCAAAGGCGAGATCCTCTTTATAATCAAGGGTGCATAACTTCCCGGCGGTCATAGAAGCCTTCCGGATGCCGGTCATGGGACAATTCAACATTCTACGGTTCACAGAAGTCGAATCCACCAACAGCTATGCATTGAAGAATCTCCACTCCCTTGCAGACAGACAGGTTATAGTTGCAGAGCGGCAAACCGGTGGTTACGGGAGGCTCGGGAGGAGATGGGTCTCCCATAATCCCGACAACATCTACATGAGCCTCATTCTCAAGCCTGCCGATGCTCCTGAAATACCCGCAGGCCTAGCCGGGCTCACGCAGTATATGTCCGTTACACTCTGTGAGCTCCTGCTCGAGTACGGGGTCAGCACTTCGATCAAGTGGCCCAACGATGTACTGGTGGGAGGAGCAAAGATTGCCGGCCTGCTCGGCGAGGCCAGTTTTCAGGGAGACAGGTTGATGGGATATGTGCTCGGCTGCGGCGTAAACCTGAACATGCATGAGGAAGATCTCGCCTCTATTGATCAGAGAGCGGCTTCGCTGAACCTCCTTGTCGGGGCGGCAGTGGAGAGGGATAGATTTCTTGATCGTTTGCTTGAAAGGTTCTTTATTGGGTATGAAGGATTTCTCGAAGGCGGATTTCCCACCATAGAATCGACCTATAAGGAGAAGTGTGATTTTCTGGGAAAGCAGGTGGTGGTGAAGTCAGTTGACGGGGAGTACCGGGGTACGGCAAAATCCTTCACTGAAGGGGGTGAGCTCGTTCTCGAAAGGGCTGGGGGTGAGCAGCATACACTTCGCAGCGGCGACGTAGAGACCATGCGGCTTGTCTAGGGGATAATGTCCCCTACTGTTCCGCAGTGTGATCGAGTTCCATGAAGTAGGGTATGTTGTCCGGGTTGAGGCTGTCTTCTTCCCTGTGTATCTCGAAATGCAGATGGGGCCCGGTGGTTCGTCCCGTTGCACCCACCGTACCGATGATCTGACCCGAGTCCACGTTTTCATCGATTTCCACGAGTATCTCATGTAGATGACCGTACAGCGTGTAGTAGCCGAGCTCATGCTCGATGATCACCAGATTGCCGTATCCGTCACTTTCACCGGCGTACACAATCCCACCCCAGCGTGCGGCGTGTACCTTCTTTCCCTCCTCCGACGCAATATCGATACCGCTGTGAAATGCCTCCTCGTTGATGAAGGGATCGATACGTTTTCCGAACCTCGATGTTTCAATCCCCATGAGCGGAGAGTAAAATACCACACCTGTCAGGTAGGTGCGCTCGAGAAATGACAGCTGTACCTCAGGCAGGAATAAAAGGGTCCGATTCTGGTCCTGTGGGTCTGTGACCTCCAGAATGTCCCCTTCAGAGATGGCGTACTTTTCTGCCAGCATGAGGGTATCGTACTGTTCTGTCTGTTGTTCGGCATCAAAGAAGATACCGATCGTATCGGGAAGAAAGACAGTTATATCCTCCCTGAGCATGCCGATGAAGTCGATCCTGTTCAGGGTGGCGATTGCATCGATGGTGAGGCTCGTTTTCGCGATGAGTGTCCATATGTCTTCCCCCTCTTTGAGCGGATAGCTGTATATATCCGGTACCACATAGGTCGCGGGCCGCTCCTTTTTCAGGAGCCTGTTCTTTGATGCAATGGTGGACTCGTAGAGAGCGTTGTAGTTCCGATCGGTGTAATTCAGCTCCTCTATAGAAAGGATTTCCGCGTGCAGGGTGATGGGGATAAGAAGGGTACACAGGATGAAGAGCGAGGTTGTGATCATGCATCTAGTATCGTCCCGGACCCCCCAAAGAATCAAGTAATGTTAAAAAAGTGTTCATAGATTCGTCTCATCCCTGTGGTGAAGACAGGAGCTTCCAGGAATAGATTGACAATTGGACTATCCGTCAATAAACTAAAGGATAAAATCCTTTGGAGTTGCTAAGTTGATTTCAGCTAATGAATTGAGAAAGGGGATGATGATCCGCATGGATGGCGATCTCTGCGCCGTCTTGAGTTATCAGCACGTGAAGCCGGGAAAGGGACCTGCTTTTGTGCGGGTCAAGATTCGGAGCCTCAGGAAGAACAGTACGGTGGAAAAGACCCTGCGTCCCGACGAGAAGGTGGAAGATGTTTACATCGATCGCCGAAAGATGCAGTATCTGTACAGCGACGGTGAAAGTGCCGTGTTCATGGATCTCGAGAGTTACGAGCAGGAGAGTGTTCCCCTTGAGAATGTTGCAGGGGAGCGAAAATTCCTCAAGGAAGGGCTCGAGGTGGATGTCAGCTATTATGAGCATGAAATCATCTCCATCGATCTCCCCATTTTTGTCGAACTCAAGATAACGCACGCCGAGCCAGGATTGAGGGGTGACACGGCGACCACTACGTTCAAGACCGCTGAAGTTGAAACAGGATCCACCATTCAGGTGCCGCTGTTCATCAATGAGGGCGATGCGATCAAGGTCGATACCCGTAGCGGGGAGTACATGGAACGCGTCTGAAAACACGGGCTGTGTACCTGGAGGTGCATTGAAGAAGAAGAGAGGTTTGAGTAAGAAACTTGGCCTGAAGCACTACAGAAAGAAGCAGTACGTCAAGGCTGTCTCCTTTCTCGAAAAGGCCCTTACCAAAAACAAGAATGACCCCGAAGTGTACCTCTTCCTCGGAAATGCCTCTCTTCTGACAGGTGACCTGGAGGGGGCGCGCCGCTATTTCAGGGGAGGACTGCTCGTACGTGAAAACGACGTTGAGCTCATGCGCGGTCTCTCCTATGTCTACCTCAGGGAGGAACGCATCGAGGATGCCATCAGTCTCTGGGGTGAAATACTCGATAAAAACCCCCGTGAAAAGGTCATCAGACAGGCACTGTCAAGGCTCAGGCAATCCGATGATATTCGGTCCTTTGTGAGAACCATCAACCTGCATAGTTTTCTCTCCGCCGGAATCCCCCTCTATACGAGACTGAAACCCTACATACTCAGCCTGTCAATAAGCATCGGGATACTGCTCGTTATCGTCATTTTCTATGCGACGCCGCTCTATCAGAGGGCGCTTCAGCGGTTTTACCCCGAGATCGTGGAACTGGATGCAATTGAGCTTCCTCTGGATGAACCGGTCATTGATGCTGAACCCGAAGGTGCACTCTATTCCTTTTCGGAGGAGGAGATCAAATCAAGTTTCGTGCGGATCAAGAAGCATATCTATCGTGACAAGATCAACACCGCCGTTATTGCCCTCAACAGGATCATGCTCTCCAACGCCTCACCCTTGGTTAAGGAGCGGTTCAGGGTCCTGTACACCTTCATCGACCCGCCCGACCCCCTTTCCATCGATTACAATCCCCATTTCTATGAGATCATGAAGGAGCCTGCTGTGTTCGAAGGCGTCTACGTACGGTGGACGGGCAAGATAGCCGGACTGCAGAAAGAGGGAGAGGATATCAGTTTCGATCTGCTGGTAAATTACGAGAACGAGGATACGATCGAGGGAATCGCCCATGTGGTGATTACCGGCACCTATTATCTCGAGAACCGGCAGAATGTGGAGGTGTTCGGAAGGATCAGCAGGTACGAGCGGGAGGCGGGGAAGCTGATGATAGCCGGCATGCTCATACGCGACCTGCACCGCTAGCGGAATCCCGCTGTTTCTCCCCAACAAAGAAAGACCCCTCTCACGGAGGGGCCCTTTCAAGTCACCCAATTATAGACAGGTAATTATCCGCTACATGATCACGCCCTTGATCACGAATACCACGTCCACACGGCGGTTTCTGCGCCGTCCCTCCCTTGTGTCATTGCTCGCGACGGGCCTGTCTTCGCCGTAGGCGTTGATTTTAAATGCTTCGTGTCCAACCCCCAGCTCATCCATGAGAAAATCCCTAACTGCCAAAGCCCTCTCCCTTGAAAGCTTGTAGTTGTAATTCTTCTTGCCGATGTTGCAGGTGTGCCCGTCAAGATCGATCCGTACAACCTCTGCTTCAGGGTTTGCGGCAATGAATTCGTCGATCTTGTACCGCTCGGCCATATACTCCTCCCTGATTCTGTAGCTGTCGAAATCGAACTCCAGGGTCAGCTGTATCTCCACCATGCCGCCGGTAGTCTTTGGACAACCGAAAGCATCGACCCGCATGCCGGCAGGCGTGTCGGGGCAGCGATCCTGGTCATCGGGCACACCGTCACCGTCACTGTCACGCATCACCACCGTCGCCGTGGGATCCGGTTCCTCGGCCATGGCAACTTCTTCGGCCGGTTCTTCAACAGGCGCCTCTTCAACTACCTCGGCCGCCGGTTCTTCCTCGATCACTGCCTCTTCCTGTGTGGCGCATCCTGCGAAAACCAGGGCCATAAGAAGACCTGCAACAAGAACTGGCATAATGATTTTTATGCTTTTCACTTTGCATACCCCCTAGTCCGTGAGATTACAACGTATCGTTACGCACCAAAATAGTGTATTGTCTGTCTGAGAGATTCCTCGTGATCGATGGTGGGCCAATACTCCAATCCGGCATAGCCACTGTATCCGAGTTTGTCTATTTCGTCAAGGATAAAATGGTAGTTCAGTTCACACACTGCGGGTTCGTGGCGGCCGGGAACCCCAGCAATGTGAAAGTGTCCGATATAGTCGATGTTGTCACGAATAAAGGCAACCACGTTGCCCGTCATGATCTGCATGTGATATATATCAAACAGCATCTTTGCATTGGGATGGTTGACTTTCTTAAGTACATCCACGCACAGTTTTGGGTCATCGAGGAAGTAGTCGGGATGGTCGACCTTGGTGTTGAATGGTTCGACGAGCAGCGTCATGTCGTGCCGTTCGCATATGCTCATCATGGCCGTCAGGGATGAAATCATGTTTTCGACGGCTTCCTCACCCGCCTGTCCCGGAATGCTGTTCCCACTTCCGCTTATAAAGTTTTTACATCCAATCTTTTTTGCATACCCGATCATCTCCTCCAGGTTGTCGAGGAGCTTGTTGCGGTCGCTTTTATCGATCAGTGCAGCGACTATTCCACCGTCGGGGTGATTGTACACAAAGTCGGCTGTAGTGAGACCGTACTTTTCATTGAGCTCTCCAATGCGGTCGAAATCCTTCATCTCATCGATGAGATGAGAACCGTCGAATCGTTTGTCATGAAACCAGAAC
>JAGLSF010000249.1 GCA_023136305.1 Spirochaetota bacterium | reverse complement strand
TACAACAACTTCATGCAGAACCGCGCACAGATGATGAAGGACAAACTGCTGCACGATGTGGAGCTGCTCTTTGGGGACGACACAAAGCGTATAAACCATGCGAAGAAGGTCATGGGCTTCGTACAGGAAATACTGACGGAGGAGGATGGAGACTGGCACATCCTGATGCCGGTGAGCATATTGCACGACGTGGGTATAAAAGTAGCGGAGGAGAAGTACGGTTCAGCAGAGGGCCATCTGCAGGAAAAGGAAGGCCCGGGGGTTGCACGCAGGCTCCTGCTCAAACTGGGGATGCGGATGGAGGACATTGAGGAAATCTGCGAAATCATTGCCCATCACCACTCCCCCGGAAATATCAAGACCAACAACTTTAAAATCCTCTACGACGCCGACCTGCTCGTCAACATAGACGAGGAGATGAAAACCAGAGACAAGTCAAAGCTCAAGCATATCATCGAGTCCTCCTTCCTCACACCCACGGGAAAGGCACTTGCAGAAAAAATATACCTCACCTGAAGCTGTCATGTTGCACATACAGGTGATCACACACCCGTTGCCTGGTCGAATACCCCCTCAAAGAGCACGCTCGACAGGTATCGCTCGCCCGAGTCCGGAAGAATGACCACAATCGTCTTGCCGACAAATGCTTCTTCTTTTCCGAGCCCTACTGCAACAGCTGCTGCGGCCCCTGATGATATGCCCGAGAGTATCCCCTCCTCCTGCGTGAGGCGCCGGGCAAAATCGATGGCCGCATCGTTGGTTACCTGCTCAACCTGATCAATGAGTGACAGGTCGAGAACGTCTGGTATGAACCCCGCACCGATACCCTGAATTTTGTGGGGTCCGGGTACAAGCTCCTCATTGTTCAGACGCTGGGTGATCACAGGACTGTGCACGGGCTCCACGGCAACCGATAGGATCTTTTTCTTCAGCTTCTTCTTGATGTACCGTGATACACCGGTTATCGTTCCGCCGGTGCCCACACCTGAAACAAGTATATCGATCTTCCCGTCCGTATCATCCCAGATCTCGGGGCCTGTCGTGGTCTCGTGAATGGCGGGATTCGCCTGGTTCTTGAACTGCTGCAACAGCACATACCTGCCGGTGTCGCTCTTGTAGAGCTCCTCTGCCGCATCAATAGCACCCTGCATCCCCTTAGAACCCTCCGTGAGCAGGAGCTTCGCACCGAATGCCCTGAGTATCTTTCTTCGTTCCACGCTCATGGTATCAGGCATGGTGAGGGTAAGTTCGTATCCGCGTGCCGCGGCCACAAATGCAAGAGCAATGCCTGTGTTGCCGCTGGTAGGTTCAACGATCTCCTTTCCAGGCCCAAGCACTCCCCTCTTCTCGGCATCCCAGACCATGGAAGCACCGATTCTGCATTTGACCGAGTATGCCGGATTGCGCCCTTCGATCTTGGCAAGTATATTCGCCTTGCCGCCGTCGAGAATTCTGTTGAGTCTGACCAGTGGCGTTCTGCCAATTGAAAGGGAATTATCGTCATAGTAGCTTCCCATATTGTACCTCCAACCTTTATACGTTTTTCAATGCTTGATCGATATCGTTTAGAATGTCATCGATATGCTCCAGACCGACGGATAGCCGCACGAGGTCCGGAGTGAGCCCACTCGCCCGCTGCTGCTCTTCCGAGAGCTGCGAGTGTGAAGTGCTCGCAGGGTGCAGAGCCAGGCTCTTCGCGTCCCCCACATTGGCGAGATGGGAAAAGAGCTTCAAACCCTCGATGAATTTTGCACCCGCTTCACGCCCTCCTTCGATGCCGAATACCACTATTCCCCCGTACCCTTTTTTAAGATACCTCTTCGCTACTGGAAAGGTGGGGTCGTCACTGAGACCGGGAAATCGTACCCACTTAACATTTTTATTTTTTTTCAAGAATTCGGCCACCTTCAGTGCATTTGAACTGTGCCGCTCCATTCTCAGGGGAAGCGTTTCGATTCCCTGCAGAAAGATCCATGCATTGTCAGGCGATATACACGCCCCCAGATTTCGCAGGGGCACAACCCTCATTCGCAGAATAAAGGCAAGCGCCTGAAGGTCTCCGAGATCGTGTGCCCAGCGTATACCGTTATAGCTCTGATCCGGCTCATTGTAGAACTTGAACCTCTCATCGGTCCAGTCAAATGTACCGGCATCGACAACCAGACCACCAATGGCAGTTCCGTGTCCCCCGAGCCACTTTGTCAGAGAATTGCAGACAATAGTGGCACCATAATCGATTGTTCGCAACAGATAGGGAGTTGTAAAGGTCGCATCAACAACGAGCGGAAGATGGTGTTTCTGAGCAACCTTTGCAACAGCCTCCACATCGGTGACCTGCAGAACAGGATTCCCTATGGTTTCAATGAATAAAACCCGTGTTCGGTCCGTAATAGCCTTCTCGAAATTACTCGCATCACTCGGATCGACAAAATTGGCCTTGATACCAAACTGGGGAAGTATGCTGTCGAACATGGTATAGGTTCCGCCGTATAGGTTGTTGGCCGAAACCACCTCATCACCAACGGAACAGATATTTATGATCGAGTAGTATATAGCCGACGTTCCCGAAGACGTAGCCAGCCCTGCGGCACCTCCCTCAAGCGCAGCGACTCTCTTCTCGAGCACATCCTGGGTTGGGTTCATTATACGCGTGTATATATTCCCGAGCTCCTTGAGAGCGAACAGATCAGCAGCATGCTGCGTGTCCCTGAACACATACGAACTCGTACGATATACGGGAACACCCCGGGCCAGTGTCGTGGGGTCCGGATCCTGACCTGCATGTAATGCCAGTGTTTCAAAACCGTATCCATTTTCGTCCATTTTTTATTCTCCTTCTATATCTGATAGTGATATCCCATACGCTCTTCTTTCAATTCCCGGACCCGGCGCATGATGTCTGCGAAGGTCACCCGATCAACGATACTCGAAACACAATCGGTCACCCTCAGCCACACCTCCCTAAACGCACAGCACTCCTCTTCACCGCAATCGGAATCGTAGTCATTTTTTCCGCATGCAATCGGCTCGATCGGTCCCTCGATGAGCTTGATGATCTCACCAACTGTGATATCCTGCGGGTGTTTTGTCAGAGAGAATCCGCCGCCCACGCCTCTCTTGCTTTTCAGGTAGCCTGCACCCTTGAGTACCAGCATGATCTGCTCCAGATACTTTGCCGGTATATTCTGCCTGATTGATATATCCGATAGAGGAACGACCTCACTGCTCCCATAGTAAAAGGAGAGATCCAGTATGGACTTCAGCGCGTAATCCCCTTTGCAGGTTACTTTCACGTATGTCCCGTCCTGTTCACCAACAGTATTAACTATAAATATGATAAGATTAGTACTATTTAACTGTATGAGAATCAAATGTCAACACTTTTTTTCTATAAAAGATTAAAGCCCCTCTCCTTCAGTTTTTTTCGAACCTCTTCGATATCCTTACCCTGTCTTTTGCAACCCTCTATGAGAGAGGTCTTTTTCCCAAGGGTTTTTCGAAGGATAGGATTTTTAACCCCAAGGAAACCAAGTTCGGTTA
>JAGLSF010000248.1 GCA_023136305.1 Spirochaetota bacterium | reverse complement strand
GTGCAGGGCTCACCAATGCTCATACAGGAGCTGACTAAGCACGTTGCTGAAAAGATCGGAGCCATTGCGAAACCGGAGGTTATCTTCTTTACTGCTGAACTTCCCAAGACGAGGAGCGGCAAGATCATGAGGAGGCTTCTCAGGGACATTGCAGACGGCAAGGCGTTGGGAGACACGACGACCCTTGCCGATCCAACGGTTATGGAAGATCTCAAACAGCTTTATGAGGAGAAGTACGAGAGCTGACAGAATTATGGGGGCAGCTCTATTAATTCTCATGTGCAATCACCCGTAGGAAAACTCAAACCTATACGCATCTATAAGGCAGTCATCAATGAATGAGAAACAGCGCGTCAAGGCACATATACATTTTCAAGAGGCGGACAGAGTTCCCTGGCAGATCGGCTGCACCTCCGAGCTTGGAACAAAACTCATGGAAGCACTCGGGCTCGAGCCCGAGGAACACGAGGTGCTGGGAAAAAATATCTTCACCTTCAACAGGCTCGATGACTATCTCGGGAACCACCTGGCATTTATCAGGAATCGCGCGGTCAACAGCCTGCAGGAGGTGGAGCATCATATTTTCAGGGATGAGTGGAAGGTTCTGTGGGACAGGAGCATAGACCGTGACATAGGCACCCCTGTCAACTGCATACTCGAACATATGGATCTTGATTCACTCGAGGTCCCCGATCCGCTCAACCCGGACCGCTTCACCCACTTCGCCCCTCTCATAGACGCGAACAAACATCGCTACCTGCTCGTCAAATTCTCCTACAGCCTGTTCGAGAGGGCCTGGTCGCTCCGTGGCATGGAAAATCTGATGATGGACATGGTGCAGAGACCCTCCTTTGTGCACGAGCTGCTCGACCTCATCACAGACTTCAACCTGAAGCTCATCGATCATATCAGTCAGTACGACATCGACGGCATCTACTTCGGTGATGATTGGGGCTATCAGCGTGGGATGCTCATGAGTCCGGACATGTGGCGGACATTCATCAAACCCCTTATCAAGCGTATGTACGATCGGACCCATGAGCTGGGATGGGATGTGTTTATTCACAGCTGCGGAAACATCTCAGCCGTCCTGGACGACCTGGTGGAAATAGGCCTGAACGTTTTCAACCCCTTTCAGCCCGAGGTCATCGATATCGAGGAGGTCATTGACCGCTACGCGGGACGGCTCGCCTTCTACGGGGGCCTGAGCATTCAGAAGACGCTTCCCTTCGGCAGCGCTGATGAAGTAAGGGATGAGGTGAAGCACCGCCTCGGGCTTGCCCGGAAATACAGCGGCTACATCGTATCCCCCTCACACGACATGCCGCCTGACATCCCCGTCGAGAACGTGCTCGCCATGCTCGAAACGCTCATGGATGCGGAAACAACTCAGTGACTACACCACGTCACCAGGGTTGAGCATGTGGCCCGGATCGATGGCATCCTTGACTGCCCTCATCTCCCCCATTGCCCCGTCACTATACTGTATCTTCAGGAATTCGCGCTTCAGCTTACCGATTCCGTGTTCCGCTGAAACGGAGCCCCCCATCTCTACGGCTCTCTGAGCGAAGCTCCGGTACAGCTCCTTGGCCCTGAGCAGCTCATCGTAGGTTGCAGGAATCATGTTGACATGGAGATGGCTGTTGCCAATATGTCCGAAAATGACATGCCTGATAGGCCCGCGTTCGAGGGCTGAACGATAGAACTGCACCATATCCTTCAGATACAGATCCGGGACGGCCATATCCGTACCTACCTTGTGGATGCGGCTGTCCTTCCGCTTGTTGAGGGCAATGATCTTGTTTATGGATTCAGGGAGCGCATGCCTCAAGCCCTTGAGCCTGAGCTGATCGCGCCTTGTCAATGCTCCCCAGGCCGTTCTCCGATCGCCATGGCACTGATCGATCAGCGCGGTCCAGCTCGAAACCCGCTCCTTCAATAAACCCTCACCGTCGTACGTAAACTCAAAGTACACGCATGCCTTCGATTCTGGTATCTGCGGGATTTCTGATATGGGTCCTTCCTCGCGTCTCGTCTCATCGAGGAGACCGAGAGACGCTTCATCAAAGTATTCAAGCGCAAGAGGGTGATTCTCTTTTGCCCGTATAACGAAATCGATGGCATCCGCCTCTGATGGCAGGAAGGCAGCGCCTGAGAAAATCGCAGCAGGCTCCTCGATAAGCCGTATGCTAACCGCGGCAATGATTCCCAGTATCCCCTCACTCCCGATGAAGAGATCGATGAGATCCATGGCTTCGCCCGAATAGAGACCCGCCGAGTTCTTCGTTTTCGGCATGGAGTAGCATGGGACAGGTATGACAAGCGGTCTCCCACGCTCTTTCCGGACTTTAAATACGCCGTCGCGGGCAGTGATCTCTCCCCGCCTGATCCGGAGCAACTCTCCGGATGGGAGTACCACTTCAAGACCGGTAACAAAATGCCGAGTCGGTCCGTAGAAGAGCGTGCGCGCACCTGAGGCATTGGTCGCCACAGTACCGCCGAGCGTAGCCGAAGTCTCTGTCGGATCGGGCGGATAGAAGTACTTCCCGCCACTCTCTCTGAGCAGCTTCGAAGCTTCATTTTCAATCCCCAGATCCCCTGTTCTGAGCATGAGGGCGAGATCTGCTAAGCGCAGCCCGCTCTGGACAGTCAGTTCATAACTCCCGGTCCCGCTCCGAATATCCACAACACTTGCCATCTTCTCGAGAGAAAGCAAATACCCGCCCTGCGGAACCGCTCCAGCACAGATGCCGGTACGCCCGCCTGAAACGGTGAGGGATTTGTTTTTCTCCGAAGCTTCAATCACCGCATAGGCGATGTTCTCTACAGTCCGGGGAAAGAAGAGGGCCTCTACACCAGACCCGATCGTATTCGACTCATCCCGCAGATAGTCGGGGTAGTCTTCACGAATTCTTTCAAGACCCCGCACGACCTTCATGCCCTCAGGATCGGGTTCGATATGGTATATGCCGCTTTTATACATCAAATCTGTCCATCTCCTCGAGCATTCGCGGAATGACTTCGTACAGATCACCGACAATGCCGTAATCAGCCGTACCGAATATCTGAGCATCCGGATCTTCATTGACGGCGAGTATTCTCTCCGACCCCTTCATACCGGCCAGATGCTGCACGGCGCCCGAAATGCCGCATGCAATGTACAGCCGTGGGTTGACTGTGTGCCCGGTCTGCCCCACCTGATGGGCGGAGCTGATCCAGCCCAGGTCGACGGCGCCGCGCGATGCCGCAATCACACCTCCGAGCCTGTCTGCGAGCTTTTCGAGGAGCTTGAACCCTTCGGCCTTTCCAAGCCCCCGTCCACCCGCAACAACAATGTCGGAGAGAGAGATATCCACCCTGCCCTCCTCGATCACGGTCTCAATGATCTCCGAAACCCTCTCGAGACTTACGGGGTAACTCTTCTCCATCACAGTTGTGTCGGGCGGATCACTGCACTCCTCCATCTTCATAACATGTGGCCGCACGGTTGCCATCTGCGGTTTTCTGTGGGCGCACTCGATCGTGGCAAGTATGTTTCCGCCGAAGGCGGGCCGTGTCTGGA
>JAGLSF010000247.1 GCA_023136305.1 Spirochaetota bacterium | reverse complement strand
CTCGCTTCCCTCGCTTCCCTCGGGTTCGACCATCTGTTCAACTGGACGCATAGGTACATACTCCCTTGCCCTTTCCTCCTTCTTACCGAAACTGGGGACTATATCCCCTATTCGAAGCCCTGTCTCCCCCTCTGCATCGAAATCCTGGCCTACAACCTGCAGCAGCTTTTTCCCAATGCTCTCTCCGCCTCGGCCAATCAGAGGCAGTATCACCAGGTTCTCCCTTGCGCGGGTGAGAGCCACGTAAAGTGTGTTGATCTCATCGGTCTGATGGTCCATATCATTCTCATGCCGCACACGTGAAATCTTATCCTGGTTCGCATGATAATCCACATACGCTTTACTGGCGATGGCTAGACAGTCAATATTCCCTTCAGTATCCCTATTGTACATGAACGACCCATCGAGGCTTGCCTTTAAGCGCTGTAAAAGGAAGGGGAGAATGACCGTGTGATATTCGAGCCCCTTGGCAGAGTGAATGGTCTGAACCGTTATGCCCCCATGGTCACCTGCCCTGAGCGTGATGTATTGATCGTTGTCCTGAAGATAGCGGTAAAAATCCTTCAGCCGGACGCTCTCTCTGCCGCTCTCAAAGTCATAGGCAAGCTCGAGAAATGCCGCAAGGGGCTCCCGTTTACCGGGATAAACAGCAAAGACATCGAGCTCCCCGTAGAGATGCATGATGAAACTGGAGGGGGAACGGTAGCGGGACAGTCGGATAACCTTCTGAATACGTTCCCAGAGTGGCCGGTCCCTGGTTTTCAGCTGCTGCAGGGCCGCACCGTAGGACCCCTCCCCGACCAGCTCGTCAAGTCTGCCGTAGCTGTACCTGAAGAAGGGGGCCCTAAGGAGACCGGCAAGAAAGAGCGGTGCATGAGGATCCAGCACAAACCTGATCACATTGAGTATGTCCCGGATGCAGTAATCCTCAAGAAGCCTTGTCCTGCCTGCAGAGTTGAAAGTGATCCCTTCATCGCGCAGCATGCGCTCGATAGCACCCACTTCTGTGTTTTTCCTGCACAGTATGGCAATGTCATCAGACTCAACACCAGCCTCCTGAAGCGTACGAAGCTGACCATGCACTTCGGCGATGAGCTCCTCCTGGCCATCAAGGCTCCTGATATGAACGAATCCCCGCTCCCTGTCCGTAATGTGGGGAGGGAGGCGCTGCTCCTGATACTGAAACCTGCCGTCTGTTTCGTCGCTGAGCGAACTGAAAACCATATTGACGAAATCCAGAAGCACCCGATTCTGCCTGTAGCTGTAGGGTAGTCTCTCTTCCCGGATCTCAAGCTCCTCTTTTACCTTGTTGAAAAGATAGGGCTCTCCGCCCCTCCAGCGGTATATCGACTGCTTCACATCCCCCACATAGAAGAGCGTGCCCCCTCCCTTCATGCTGTTTCCTATGAGGGGACGCAGGGCGCTCCACTGCAGCTCCGATGTGTCCTGAAACTCATCGATGAGAATGTAGCTGATACCCGCCTCCAGTCTCGAACGGAAGAATGAGTAGTCTGCAAGACGGGTCAGGAAATCCCGGGCGATGAGTTCGATGTCGGTAAAATCGATTACATGAGACGGCTCCTTGAATGACCTGTATATCCTCTGAATAAGCGCGTACACATCGAGCCAGGTGTACACACGGTATACCATCTCGCTCATATGGAAATTACTCAGGCCCCGCCATGCATCGTGGAATAGCCGGACAAATCCCTCTCCATCGGGAAGGCCGTCTGCAATACGCTGCAGATAGTTCTTGAGACCGCCGTCACGGTAATCCCTGAAGGGTGCGCAGTCGGTGAGAATCCTGATGGTACCGCTCTGCAGGAAATCTTTAAGACTTTGGACAAATGTTCGGGGGTGTTTTTTCTCGCCATGCTCATTGAGATACCCATCTATGATGCGGACAAGCGACTCGAGAATCCTCCTGTACTTCTGAGAGAGCAGAAAGTTTCTGTTCCTAAAAAACTCCTGCTCAATATTCTCGATACTGCCATCCATTGCCTGCGTGAGGTTCTCCAGCATGAAGTATCTGGCGTGAATGAGATCGTATATACCGCGAACCCTTCCGGCTGCCCATAGCCCCCTTTCGTCCCTGCTCGTGAGGAGTGTATACATACGGTTGGCGAGCTTTTTGTCCCCATGTAGCAGATCAAAGAACCGGACAAGCGACTCCCTGAGAAGTGCCTCGCGGTCAGGGTCATCGATTACCGTGAAGTCAATGACCCCCGTTTCCCTGGGAAAGCACCCGATGATCCGCGTAAAAAAACTGTGTATGGTTGAAATCTGAAGCAGGGAAAACTGACGGATCAGTTTCAGCCATAGGTCACGGGCCTTTTCTCTCAGTCTGTTCTCGTCCATGCTGAATATAGAACCGAACAGCGCCACTTCCGAGGGTTTTCCCGCTTCCAGTTCGCTTACCCTGCTGAAAAGCTCCTCCCTGATGTCATTCGCGGCAGCATTGGTAAAGGTGATGGCGAGGACCTGTGAGAGCTCCACGCCCGACAGAAGTATGGTGAGAAGCCGTGTGGTCAGAGTGTAGGTTTTTCCGCTTCCGGCCGAGGAGCTCACCGCAATGGAACGGTGCGGGTCATAGAGAGCCTGATCACTCATTCTTCGTATATCCTGCATATGATGTCATAGGGACAGAAGGTACAGGTATCGAGATCCTCTGCCAGGGAAAGTTCGGACAGGGCGTTGAAACGGTCCAAAAACTCGACAAGATGGGCCTCGAATCCGGTCAGATAGGCATCGACCTCTTCCCCCTGCACCACCGGTTTCAGTTTGTTGCCTCCACTCAGGTCGAAATAACAGAGTGATTCAATGGACGCATCCGGCTGTTCGTACCTCAGGAGAAGGCCGTAGAAACCAAGCTGCACTTCGCTGAATCCAGCCTCTTCGAAATGCGCCCTGTCCGCGGGAAGGGTGCCTGTTTTATAATCGATAAGTACGTATGAACCGGTGGGGGACTGGTCGACCCTGTCTATTCTCCCCCCAATCCTGTACCGCCCCCCGCTTATTTCTGCGTTGAGCGTTTTCTCGATAAAACCGGGGCAGATACGGTAGCCCTCCTGAAAGCGCATTATATCCTGACGCAGAGAAATGAGCAGTTTCTCGCTGAGAATCCTTTTTACAAGGTCCTCCTCGCGGGAGTAGAAGAGGCCTTCCCTGAAGTGTTTGTCCAGCAGGGCCGTGAGATTCTCCTCGAGCTGGGAGGGATCAAGGTTGTCAAAATCCAGGTCCCTGTAGAGGTCTGTAAACACACGGTGCACCTGCAACCCCACCACGGAGGGTTCGATCTCGCGCACCAGTTCATCGGGCTCATGAATACCGAGCACGGAGGCGATATAGTACTGCGTCTCACATCTCTTCAGACGCACGATATCCATTCTCGAAAATCGCTGTGTGGCTTCAGACATGGATGGCTGATCTGCGGCTGCTTGCGAAGGAACCGAGGCGTCTCTCCATACCGGAAGCGTACAGCGCATCTGCCTTTCAAACCCTCTCTCGGTGATGCCAAAGAGGTAGGCATAGCGGCTCATCACATCAACGTCTCCTCCCCTGTCGCTGAGGGTAA